>CAYXZE010000205.1:3346-5166 GCA_964469395.1 uncultured Luteolibacter sp. | reverse complement strand
ATTCATCCCGCGACGATCCGGCCAAAGTATCCGCGCGCTTGATTTTTCGTGCCTTGTCGCGCATTTCCTGCTTTCCCTCGCCCCGTCCACGCCGACTTTTCTTTGCCCATGTCCACCGAGCTGATTCGTAATTTCTCCATCATCGCCCACATCGACCACGGGAAAACCACGCTTTCCGACCGCCTGATGGAGCTCACCAGCACCGTGACGATGCGGGAAAGCAGCGCGCAGCAGCTCGATTCCATGGATCTGGAGCGCGAAAAAGGCATCACCATCAAGTCCCACCCGGTGGCGATGGAATACAAGGCCAAGGACGGGAAGACCTACAAACTCAACCTGCTCGACACGCCCGGTCACGTGGATTTCTCCTACGAAGTCTCCCGCGCCCTGGCCGCTTGCGAAGGGGCGATCCTGATGGTCGATGCCGCGCAGGGCGTGGAAGCCCAGACGGTCGCCAACCTGCACCTCGCCACCGAGCAAAACCTGCTCATCATCCCGGTCCTCAACAAGATCGACCTCCCGGCCGCCGACGTGCCGAAGTGCAAGAGGCAGCTAGAGGAAATCCTCTGCATCCCCGCCGAGGACTGCATCCCGGCGTCCGCCAAGGCCGGCATCGGCATCGAGGATATTCTGGAAGCCATCGTCGCCCGCGTCCCGGCTCCGGTGGAAAACCCGGACAAATTGCTGCGCTGCTCGGTTTTCGATTCCCTTTACGACACCTACCGCGGCGTGGTTTCCTACGTCCGCGTGTTTTCCGGCACCGTCCGCAAGGGCCAGCGCGTGAAGCTGATGGCCACGGGCAAGACTTACGAGGTCAAGGAAGTCGGCGTTTTCACCCCGAAAATGAGCCCCCGCGAGGTGCTTTCCGCCGGGGATGTCGGCTACGTCATCGCGAACATGAAGTCCGCCAGCGAGGTGAAGGTGGGCGACACCATGACCGACAACACCCACCCGTGTCCCGAGGCGCTGCCGGGCTACAAGGAAATCCAGCCGATGGTGTTTTCCGGCATTTATCCGGTGGATTCCTCGGACTACGAGGCGCTCAAGCTCGCCATGGGCAAGCTCCAGATCAACGATCCCGCTTTCACTTATTCTTCGGAAAGCTCGACCGCGCTCGGTTTCGGCTTCCGCTGCGGCTTCCTCGGCCTGCTCCACATGGAAATCATCCAGGAGCGTTTGCGCCGCGAGTTCGACATGGACGTGATCTCCACCTACCCGTCGGTCATTTACAATGTCACCATGACGGACGGCACCGAGCGCATCATCGACAACCCGACACTTTTCCCCGATCCCCAGGGCATTCAGGAAATCCGCGAGCCGGTCGTGAACGTTTACATCATGGTCCCCGGCGAATACATCGGGGATATGATGCAGCTCGTTCTGGAAAAACGCGGCGACGTCACCAACACCGAAACCATCGACGACATGCGCGTGATGCTTTCCTGTGTCCTGCCGCTTTCGGAAATCCTCGTTGATTTCAACGACAAGCTGAAATCCATGACCCGCGGCTACGGCTCGATGGATTACGAGCACGCCGGATACCGCGCCGCGAAAATGGTCAAAATGGACATGCTCATCGCCGGCGATCCGGTCGAGGCGTTTTCCACCATCGTTCATCGCGACAAGGCCGAGTCCTACGGGCGCATGTTGGCCGGGAAATTGAAGGAAGTCATCCCGTCGCACCTTTTCGTCGTCGCCATCCAAGCGGCGGTTGGCGGCAAGATCGTCGCCCGCGAATCCATTTCCGCCATGCGCAAGAACGTCACCGCCAAGTGCTACGGCGGCGACATCACCCGCAAGCGCAAGCTGCTGGAGAAGCA
>CAYXZE010000205.1:0-3336 GCA_964469395.1 uncultured Luteolibacter sp. | reverse complement strand
CCGCTCTTCAGCACCTTGATGAAGAGCGGGGATTGAGTGGGTAAAGTTTCATTGGCCTCCCGTCATTTTGTCGGCTTTTTCCGAGGCTGTTTGGTTCCGGCTTGGCGGGAGATCTTGATGCCGGTGGCCGGTAAATTCGCAAAAGGGCTTGCCGGTCCGCTCCCGGTCGGACTACGCACTGCCGTGCGCGGCGGTCCCGTCTGCCGCCCTTCCATCCCAAATCACCCACACCACCATGTCCGTTCTCGTTGGCAAACCCGCCCCGTCCTTCCGCGCCAAAGCCGTCAAAGGCGAAACCATCATCGAGGATTTTTCTCTCGATCAATACATCGGTAAAAAATACGTCGTGCTGTTTTTCTACCCGAAGGATTTCACCTTCGTCTGCCCGACCGAGCTTCACCGCTTTCAGGAAGAGCTGGGAGAGTTTGAAAAGCGCAACGTCGCCGTGGTCGGCTGCTCGACGGATTCCGAGTTTTCGCACTGGGCCTGGCTCCAGACCCCGCGCAAGAGCGGCGGCATCCAGGGCGTGACCTACCCGCTCGTCGCCGACATCAACAAGACGATTTCCGAGGACTACGACGTGCTCGCCGGTGAATACGTGGCCGATGAGGATGGCAACGTGGAAGTGAGCGGCGAGCTGGTCGCTTATCGCGGGCTGTTCCTCATCGACAAGGCCGGCATCGTCCGCCACCAGGTGGTCAATGACATGCCGCTCGGCCGCTCGATCCGCGAGTGTCTGCGCGTGGTGGATGCGCTGCAGCACTTCGAGCAGCACGGCGAGGTTTGCCCGATGGATTGGGAAAAAGGCGACGAGGCGATGACTCCCGACCACGCGGGCGTGAGCGGCTACCTTTCCAAGTGAGGCGCCCGTCAGGGTGGCGGATCGCCGGCTTCGCGGGCGAGTTCCGCCGCGAGCGTTTTGTGGTCCCTGACCAGTGCGGCATGTGCTGACGCGATGGCCGCGTTTACGGCGTAGTATTCACCCCGGCTGCGGATCGCGCGATCCAGCAGCCGGATCTTTCCGGTCAGGTCCCGGGTCCGTTCCAAGAGCGAGCGATCATGGTTGTCGGTATAGCGGGCTAGGCTGTCGAGTTGGGTTTTGCAGGCTTCGGAAGTGGTGTCCAACTCCTTGAGATCGGAGGACTGGAAGGAATCCTCCCTGCGTTTGACGATCCACTCCATGGGTTCGATGGCGCGGCTGAGTTCGGCGGCGAGAATCGTCCGCTTGATGTAGGAGGGGCGGTTGCCCGCGCCTTGGATGGCGAGCATTTTTGCCGATTGATGGCAGGGGACGCTCTGGGCGATTTCCGCGAAGCGGCGGCGGATGTGCGGGTTCGCGAGGTAGGGGCCTAGCGATTGGTTGCCGGCTTTCTCGCGGATTTCCCGGAACAGCGCGGAGGCTTTTGCCAGTCGTTCGGGCGGAGTCTTCGCGGAGAGTTCGAGCAGTTCCTTGAAGTCCGCCGCGAGGAGGATTTCGTAATCGAGGAAAATCCGGGGTTTTTCCATGGCGAGGATGGATGGCAGGTATTCGGCGGCGGCGGCGGGCAGGATCAGGCGTCCACCGGTGCCGGAGCCGAGCGATTGGAGCTGGCTCCAGAAGCTGCCGGGCAGTTTGAAGGCTCCCTTGTCATCGACCGTGCCGATAATCATGGCGTCCGGTTCTTTTCCGGAAATCGCCGCGCTGGCCAGAACGGCGGCCGCGGCGCTGATGGATTGGCGTTTGCCGCTTTGCGACGATTGTTCGAGGGCGCTGCCTCCGATGTGTACCACGGCTCCGGCGGGAAGGTTTGCGTGTTGTTTTTTCAGCAGCCGGATCAGGGGGGGGGCTAGTGATGAGAGAGAGTTGCCGTTCTGCGAGGAGCCGATGGTCAGTGAAAACGGCTTGGGCTCTCCCTCGGGGTCCGCCTCGCGCATTTTCGCGGTCATTTGCAGTGGTGCCGGTGCCAGCGCCCAGCCGGACTTGCCGGGCTTGGCCCAAAGCGGGGTGAAAACGCGGGCCTTGGCGAGGAGGATGCCGGATGGGGCGACGGGCGATTCGTGGGAGACGGGATCCGGCTCGATTGGTTCCACGGCCGGTGGCTCATAAGCAGCGAGTTCCGGAATCCAGCCTTTCCACGAGCCGTGTTCCATGGAGGAGCGCAAGGACTCGGCCCGCGGGTGGTTCGGGTCGGAAACGAGCAGGACATCCGTGACGCAGGAGGCGAGCGCCCGTGCCTGATCACCCGCTTCCGGCGTTTCCAGCCAGTCGAGCAGTTTCCAGATCCGGGTCTGGCTTTTCGCGACCTGTGCGGGATCGACATTTGCCGGGCGCTGCTCCGCGGTAAACCCGGCGAGCCATTCGCGCGCCTTGGTATTTCCCGGATCAAGTGCGAGCGCGAGCGCCAGTGCCTGCGCCACCGAGCGGCGGTTGGCGGCGGTTTCCACATCGAGTCCCTGGGCCAGCGTCAGCAGTTGTTGGGAAAAGGATGCCAGCGTATCCGCGTCCAGTGGAATCCGATCGCGCCGGAATGCGACCGGTCCTTCCGCTGGCGGCGCGAAATTTCCCGCGAACACAGCGGTGGCCGCGATCCACCAAAGACCGACGGCCCGCCAAAAAAAGAAATTACCCGCAATCATTCGTTTGAAAATTACCCGAACTCTACGTCCACCCACAAGCGAACATTGCAGAACCGAAAAGGTTGCGCCTAAATCCGCCGCATGACCGACCGTGTCCCGACCCATGAAAGCCGCGAAGAAGTGATGTTTTTCGACACCGATTGCGGCGGCGTGGTTCACAACCTCGCCTACCTGCGGATGATCGAAACCTGCCGCACCCGCCTCGCAGCGAGCATGGGCATGGACCTGCGAACGATGTCGGAGACGAGCCTGTTTCCCGTCGTCACCCGCACCGAGGTCGATTACAAGCGCCCGGCCAAGCTCGGCGACTGGCTCATCATCCGCGGCCGGCTCGATGAAATGTCCCGCGCCCGTTTCTGGTGCGCCTTCGAGATGATTCGCGAATCGGACGGCGCGCTCCTCGTCACCGCCCGCCAATCGCTGGCCCTCGTCCAGATGCCGGAGGGGAAACCGGTGCGGCTGCCGGCGGAGTGGGTGGGGCGCTGGAGTTGAAGTCGCGGAACGTGGCGATCACGCCGTTTCTCCAAGTTTCTCCAAGTTCTTGCCAAGATTGCGAACTTCCCCTTCACTCCGGGCCGCTTCACCCATGGCCCTTATCGTCCAAAAATACGGCGGCACCTCCGTCGGCTCGCTTGACCGGATCCGCAACGTCGCCGCGCGGATGAAACGCACCCGTGACGAGGGCAATCAGGTCGTCGCCGTGGTCTCGGCCATGTCCGG
>CAYXZE010000204.1:0-5175 GCA_964469395.1 uncultured Luteolibacter sp. | reverse complement strand
CGATCCGCGCCGCCATCCGGTGATCGGTCACCGCCACCTGTTCGACGCGATCCGCTATCAGGATCTAACCGGCTACCACCGCGCCCGCTACACGCCGGACCGCTGCTTCGCCGTCATCTCCGGCGACTTCGATGCGGATGAAGCGCGCAAGACGCTCACGGAACTCACCGCCGACAGCCTGCCCGGCGGCGGCCGCGATCCGCTGGTCGCCATCGATCCGCCGCAGATCGGCCCACGCCGCGCCCGCGAGACCTTCGCCGTGCCCACCAGCCGGATTTCCCTGGCGTGGAAAACTCCCGCGCTCGATCACCCGGACGCGCCCGCGTTCGATGTGCTCGCCGGCATCCTCGGTCGGGGCCGCGCGTCCCGACTTCACCGCACCCTGCGCGAAGAGCGGGAACTGGCGTTAGAAATTTCCGCGTTCTCATGGACCGGGCCGGGCCGTGAGGGACTGCTCGCCGCTTCCGCCGATGCGGAAACCGCGAAACGCGACGCCCTGATCGAAGCGATCCAGCAGGAAGTCGCCGCCGTCATCACCAGCGAGCTCGACGACGATCTCGCCAAGGCCAAACGCCAGATCGCCGCCAGCCAATTCCGCAGTCTCACCACCGCATCCGGCCGCGCCGCCGACCTCGCGTCCAACTGGCACGAGGCCCGTGATCTCGATTTCACCCGCCGCTATCTTGCCGCCATCCAGGCCGTCACCGCGGACGACATTCGCCGCGTCGCCGCCACCCTGACGGACGAGCGCCTCAGCCTCACGATCCTCGATCCCCTTGAATCCCCCGCCCCCGCCCGCAGCGTGAAAACCTCCCTCACCCGCGAGGAAATCCAGGTTCACACCCTGCCGAACGGCCTCACCCTGGCACTCATCCCGGATCACCGCGTGCCGCTCGTCCACCTGCAAGCCGCCGTCCGCGGCGGCATTTCCTCCGAGACTCCGGACCTCAACGGCCTGAACCAATTGCTCGCCTCCGCCCTCACCAAGGGCACGCTCACCCGCAGCGCACAGGAAATCGCCGTCACCTTGGAATCGCTCGGCGCATCGATCGGCGCGAGCACCGGCAACAACGCGGTTCTCATCCAGGCCTCCGGCCTCGCGCCCGACTTCCCGACCATCGCCGATGTCTTCGCCGAAGTGATCGTTTCCCCGGCACTGCCGGATGACTCGATCGGCCGGGAAAAAGCCAGCCAGCTCGCCAGCCTCGAAGAAGCGCTTCAAGATCCGCTGCACACCGGCTTCCGCGTCCTCCGCCAGGCCGTGTTCAGCGGCAGCGGTTACGGCCTCGACGCGCTCGGATCGACGAACAGCCTGACCGCGCTCGACCGCACCGCCCTCGCCACCCACCACGCGCGCCATTTCAACGCGTCTAACATCACGCTCGCCATCGCCGGAGATTTCCACCCGGAGACAACACTCGCGCTCCTAACTGAAAAATTCGCCTCGCTTCCCCAAGGCCGGCCCTGGTCCGCACCGGCCAGCCAACTCGCCCCCGGCGGCGATCTCAGCCATCACCTGCCGAAAAAACAGGCCGTGCTCACCATCGGTTTTCCCGGCACCACCGTCAGCGGCAAGGACCGTCACGCGCTCGCGATGCTTCAGGAATACGCCTCCGACATGGCCGGGCCGCTGTTCTCCCGCATCCGCGAGGAACTCGGCCTCGCCTATCAGGTCGGAGCGACCCAATTCCTCGGTTACGACGCGGGGCTGTTCACCTTCTACCTCGCCACCTCGCCCGAGCAGGCCGCCCTCGCCCGTCGAGAACTCCTGGCGGAAATCGCGAAAATCGCCGCCCACGGCATTCCGGAAGAAGCCTTTGACCGGGTTCGCTCCACCGTCCTCAGCGGCCTCGCCATCCAGCAGCAATCGCCGTCATCGACCGCCCGCCACGTCGCGCTGGATCTGCTTTTCGGCCACCCCGCGGACGAATACCGCCGCCTCGCCGCCGCTTACCATGCGTTGACCTGCGAGCAAGTCCGGGAAACCGCCGCCCGGATCTTTTCCGTCACGCCCACCGTGGTCACGGTCTTGCCGGAGTAGGTTCCGGAGTTGCGACATTCCTGTCGCAACGAATTCCGGTGAATGCCAAGAGTCTCAGTTGCTAGATTCGGGGCCTATCCGACCACGCGCAGGCCCCGCGCCACCGGACCGAAACCGAATTTCTTCAAAATGTCGTGGGTGTCCGCCATGAGCTTTTCGTTGGCCCGCGCTTTCGCCCGGCTCATGCAGGCCTCGGATTGAAATGCATCCGTGCTTTCGCAGAGATAATGACCGGGTTCTCCCGGATTTTTCGAGGCTTGCCGCCCGGCACCGCAACGGGGGCAGCGCACGCGGAACCGCGCCGGGAATGAAATCAAAACCGCAGTGTCGCGAACTTCCTCGTGAAGATGGGTGGGGGTCATGGCGTGGAGTTTTTTTTCGAGTGGGGGGCGTCTCCCGCCGCCGGGAGACGCCGGGAAAACGCAACTGCCATGCCAATCCCCCAACCATCCCCTAACCCACTGACCATCAACCCGCAAATCTCAGCCAACCGGTCCCGAGCATGAATCCTCAAGCATCAGATTCCCTGCAAGACTTTCCCTGCCCTGCAATTCTTGCAGCATCGTAATGAACTGATTATCAATGAATCTTGAAATTCCAAGTATCCGATTTCTCTTCCCATGGACCGCGCACCAAGGGGGGCGATATCCGATCGCCCCGTCCATGAGAAGGCAATGAAAAGCGCCTTGCTCGGCCCATTGGCTTTTCCATGGGCACGGCGGACGAATTCCGCCGCTCTTGCGGCTGCCGCAGTCCAAGATCTTCCGGCATTCAACCAATCCGTCACAACGACCCGCGCTCCGCCCGCTTGAGCAGGAGCTGATAGCGCTTCTCTAACAACACTGCCCGCCCCTCGTCGCCGGCGGCGCGATAGTAGCCGCAGATCATCTGATAGATCGTCGACTCGGTCTGCGCGCGGAACCAGTCCTTCGTCCCCGTTTCCACCACGCGCTTGAACGCCAGCTCGATGTCGCGCGCGGCCTTGCGGGCGAGCTCGGGATCGTCCTTGAAAAAGCCGAAATAGTCCTCGGCCATCATCTTGAAACCGGTGATGCTGCCGCCGTATTTCCGCAGCGCGGTGTCGTAAAGGCGGCTGATGTCCTGCTTGACGTTCGGCCCGCCGCGCTTGGCGATGATGTCGGCCTCGCGCTTGAGCGACTCGGCGATGAGGTCCTTTTGCTCGCCGGAATCCCGTGCGATCCGGCGGCGCTCACGGAGCAGCGTCCGGGTCGCATCGTTGTCCTCGCCGTAGGGGAAGATATATTCCATTTCCGCATCCGCGGCGAGTTTCGCCATGCGCGGGTTGTCCTTGAACTCGCGGCGCATGGATTTCGCGAAGTCCTTCCACTCTTCCAGATTGCTCGGCTTGGCGGGCTCGCCGGTGAGCTTCGTTTGCTTTTTCAACAGCGAATAAAGCGCCGCCCAGGTTTCGATGAATGCCGGCGCGATCTTGTTGGCCAGCTTCACGGCCTCGGCATGCGGCTCCTCCTTGCCGGTTGTCGTGAAATAATCCGCAAGCCAGAGATGGCGCGCCACCGCAAGGGTGGTCTGCGGGCTTTGGTGCGCCCGGTCATTCCACAACCGGACTTCCTGCTCGGTGATCGCACCGCCAGTCTGGGGATTTTCCGTCTCCCCTTTGGAAACCCCGCCGACCCGGCCGACGCCGGTGGTCCATTCGTCGGGTTTGACTTTGAAGCCCACCCAGGCGTGGGGACCGAGATCGGTTTCACCCACGAAGATCATCGCGGGAATGCCCTGCGCGCGGGCGGTGTTGGCGCAGAAATAAGATTGGTCTCCGCAGATGCCGCCTTCCTTGAGAATCTCCGCGAAACTGTATTCCTTGTAGGGATTCAGGCCCTTGACGGCGCGTTCCATCAGATACTCGACCATCCCGTAGGCGTCGCCCCAGTTTTTCCGGCGGAGGTGCAATTTATCGAGCGACCACTCCAGCTCGGAAGTGGAAACCGGCGCGCAAACGACCCACACCAGATCGCGGGCGGAGCTTTGGTGCACCGGCGCGGCCAGCTTGCCTTTCTCGTTCTTTTCCATGAACCAGCGGAAACGCTCCATGGGCTCCACCTTCGCCGAGGAATCGTCGCTGTATTTTTGATTCGCTACCGGATGTGGAATGCCGATTTCCCGGTCGAAAACCACCGCGCAGGCGAGGGCCAGCGGGAAATATTTCTCCATCTTTTCCGGCTCATCCATGTAGCCGGACAACGTGTTCATGAGGGTGCCGAGAACCTTGCCCCCGTCATCCTGCGGCTTGAAGGTGAGCAGGAACTCCTCCATCGCCTTGGGATTGTAGCACAGCCAGGTCAGCGTCCCGCCCGTGTAAGTGTCCGTGACGTGTTGCGCGATGTCCGCCTGCGAAAGCCGCCCGAGCACCTGCCAGCGCAGGAACGTCTGATAGAAAACCGGCTCGCTCCACAGCGCGTCAAAGCGGTTCACCCCCTGCCCTTTTCCCAATCCCGCCAATCCGGCATCGAGGGATTTCGCGAGAAATCCGCGATACGCGTTCCATTCCCTGCTGGTGACGGCCCGGTCGAAAAGCTCCTTGTCACGCTTGAGCGCGTTTTCCCGCCGGGAATCCAGACCCGTTAGAACCAGCACCGCCTCCTTGCCGAAACCGACCGGCTCCTCCGCGCCCGCAGGCTCCGCACTCTCCGGCGGAGACTCCGCTTCCGGCGGCGGAGTCACCACGGGGGAATCATTCCGTGCAACTTCGGGAACGGATGAATCGCCCGGAGCCTCCACTTCCGCCACCACGACGGGAGCCTGCTTTTCAACCTCTAACAATAAAACGGACTCCTCCACGGCCGGCGGCCCGGGCCGCGTGAACTCCAGCCAGAGAAACACCCCGCCGATCACGAACGCGCCGGCCACGAAGACCTGCAACCCCGAGCCTCCTTGGCGACGTCGCCGGAAAACTCCCGCCCCCCTCCGGTCCGGAGCGGAATTTGAAACAGGGCGCTTCCCCGCGGCGGGGGTCTCAGAGGATTCCGGTGAGTGCTTCATGACGAGTTTCTGGAAAATTTAGACCGACGGACGGCAATAACTCTGCGGCAAGATGCTACAATCCCCCGCATCGCGCAATTCCGATTACCGGCAGACAGGCCGGGCATTTTTCAAAG
>CAYXZE010000203.1:0-5188 GCA_964469395.1 uncultured Luteolibacter sp. | reverse complement strand
CCTCCCATGGACGGGGCGATCGGATATCGCCCTTCCTTGGTGCGGCATCGCCAAGGAGCGGCGGAATCCGTCCGCCGTGCCCATGAAAAAGCTAATGAGTCGAGCAAGGCGCTTTCCACTGGCCTCCCATGGACGGGGCGATCGGATATTTTGCGGCATCGCCGCCAATTAAAGGGGGCAAACTTCGGTTGCTCTGTGGAAGGGCGGTGAATGGATGGATGAACCCGGATCTGGTGGTTGCGACAGGAATGTCGCAACTCCGCATTTTCACTCACCGGGCCGCAACTTTTGAATCGATTCCGGGTTCTCATCCGCGCCAAACCAGTCTCGTATATGAACCGCAATCCATCCCCCTCCGATGACTCCTGGGAATCCGACGCTGTTTGGAGGCTGCTTGACCAAGTGCCGCCAAGAATCGCGGGGAGCCGGTTTGCCGATGACACGGTCCGCGCCGCGCGCCTTTTCCCCGAGGCCGGTCCATGGTGGAGCCGCCTCCTTTCCCCGGCCCCGCTGACGGGGCTGGCCGCCACCGCCGCGGTTTTAACTCTGGCCGTGATGTCACTCATGGGTCCCGGGTCCCCGTCGGGCGGCCAAGTCGCGATGCAGGATTCGCCCCAGGCCGTCGCCCTCCAGGACATCGCGGAAACCGAAACCCTGATCGCCGCCGCCGACCAGCTCGACGATTTCAGCGACAACGAACTGGTCAGCCTGATCGGGTTCTAGTCATGAAATAAGGAGTCGCGCCATTCCGGCGCGGAAATTGTGTCTTGAACCGGTCGGGGTTGGAACCATGATGTCGCCAGTCCATGCCACGAACCGGAGACGAGCAAGAAATCATCTATGAGGGTATCCCAGCCTCTCCGGGGATAGCCATAGCTCCGGTTCACGTGATTGCCCGCGGGTTTTCCGCGCCGGAGGTTTATGAAATCAGCGAGGATGAAATCGGGCGGGAGCAGGAACGTTTCAAGAACGCGCTGGAAATCACCAAGCGGCAGCTCGTCGAGCTGCAAAGCCGGCTTGAGGATCTGTCCGGTGACAACGAGAGCGGGATTTTCGAGGCCCATGTGATGATTCTGGAGGATCGCTCGGTGATGGACCGGGTGATGCAGGCCGTTTCCCACCGCCAGCAGAATGCCGAGTATGCGTTTTACGCGGTGATGCAGAATTTTCTGGAGGCCATGCGGCGCATTCCGGACCCCTATTTGCGGGAGCGGACCGCGGACATCGAGGACGTCGCCCAGCGGGTGTTGCGGAACTTCAGCACGGAAGGTGACAGCCGTCCGCAAGGCCCGGAGGACCAGCATGTGCTCGTGGCCTACGATCTGGCTCCCTCGGACACCGCCTCGATGAACCGCCGGCACGTGCGCGGATTCGCCACCGAGCAGGGCAGCGTGAACTCCCACACCGCGATCCTGGCTCGCGCTTTCGGCATTCCCGCCATCGTCGGACTGGATGGCGCGGTGATCGACATCATCGCGCTGACACCTTCGATTCTCGACGGTTACACCGGGAAGCTGATTCTCCATCCCTCCGCGGAAACGCTGGAGAGATACCGGAATCTAACGCTTGCGAAGGAAAAGGTCCGCAGCTCGCTGGACGCGATGCGCGGTGCCGCCACGGAAACCATCGATGGCCGCCACCTGACGGTTTCCGCGAACATCGAGCTGATCGACGAGTTGGCGCTGGTGAGGCGCAGCGGCGCGAAGGGGATCGGACTCTATCGCACCGAGTTCCTGCTGCTCAATGGCGAGGAGATGCCGGACGAGAAGCGCCAGGCGGAAGTTTACACCCGGGTGGCTCGTGAAATGGCCCCGCACACGGTGATCATCCGCACCCTTGATGCCGGGGGGGACAAGCTGCCGGTGGAGCCTCTGACCGATCCAGAGCCGAATCCCTTCCTCGGCTGGCGGGGGATCCGGGTGTCGCTGGCGCGTCCGGCGATGTTCCGCGAGCAGATTCGCGCGGTGCTGCGGGCCAGTGCTTTCGGAAAAGTCGCGCTGATGTTCCCGATGATTTCGGGCTTTTCCGAAGTCCGCAGGGGCAAGGAGATGGTGCGCCGCTGCATGGACGAGCTGGAAAAGGAGAAAATCGACTTTGACCGGGATCTTCCCGTGGGGATCATGATCGAGGTGCCGGCCGCCGCGATTTGCGCGGATCTGCTGGCTCCGGAAGTGGATTTCTTTTCGATCGGCACCAATGATTTGATCCAATACACCGTCGCGGCGGACCGGGTGAACCCCCATGTGGCGGAGCTCTACCGGCCGACTCACCCGGCGGTCATCCGCCTGATCAAGCGCACGATTGATGCCGCCACCGACAATGGCATTTGGACCGGAATCTGCGGTGAAATGGCCGGTGATATCCGTCTCACGCCATTGCTGCTGGGGCTGGGGGTGGAGGAGCTTTCCGTCGGTCCCCAGCAGGTGCCGCGCGTCGGCCAGGCGATCCGCTCGCTGAGTTACGCGGAATGCGCGGCGATGGCGGACGAGGCGCTGCGTAACATCCGCAGCCAGGGGATTCTGGATCTTTCCATGGCGATCGCCCGCAAGCGGTACGGGGAGCTGCTGGATTGATCAGCCTGCGGGATTCGCATGCTGAGGCTGTCGAGAGGGCATTATCCGGATGGCTGGAAATCACTAGGATGACAGCATGACCACGACCTCAAAATTGAATGTCCGCCGCGCCGGAGAGCGAGGCCATGCGGATCACGGCTGGCTCGACAGTTGGCACACGTTTTCCTTCGCCGATTACTATGATCCGGCGCACATGGGCTTCCGCTCGCTGCGGGTGATTAACGACGACCGCATCGCTGCGGGGGGTGGATTCCCGACCCACCCGCACCGTGACATGGAGATTTTCTCCTATCTGCTGGCGGGAAATCTGGCGCACGAGGACTCGCTGGGAAACCGCCGCGTGCTCAAGCCCGGTGAAATCCAGTTGATGCGGGCGGGAAGGGGAGTCCGGCATTCCGAGTTCAACCCCTCCGCCACCGAGGCCGCCCATTTGCTGCAAATCTGGATCACGCCAGACACCCGCGGACTGGAGCCGGCCTACACCGAGTGGACGCCCGCGCCGGGTCGCGAGAACGAGGTGAAAACCCTGGTGATTTCTTCCGATGGGCGCGACGGCTCCGCCACCATCGCGCAGGACGCGTCGATCTATCTGATAAAACTCCGGGACGGGGACACCGCCCGGCACGAGCTTCCGCCGGGTCGCGGCTTGTGGCTGCACCTCGCCACCGGGAAGGTTTCCGTCAACGGGATCGACCTCGCCGCCGGTGACGCCGTCTCGCTCGAAGAAGCGGGCGAAATCGAAATCACCGCCACCGGGACCGCCGAGGCGATTCTTTTTGATCTCAAGTAAATCCGCGCGATTTTACCCGGCTCCTCACAACTAACAAAAAACAAAAAACATGAAATCCAAATCCCTCGCACTCACCCTCATCACTCCGCTGGCTTTCGTCTCGTGCGAGAATCCCGCGGACAAGACCACGGACGCAAAAGTCTCGGCCGCGGTTGAAAAGTCCGCGTCACAGGTCGCCGGAGGAGTGAAATACGTGTTCACGCCGGAGTCCCGGGTGAACTTCACCGGCTCGAAGGTGACTGGCAGCCATCACGGCGGCTTCAAGACCTTCACCGGCCATTTCACCCTCAAGGACGGAGCGCCTGTTGGAAATGACCACAAGGTCGTCATCGACATGGAGTCCACCTTCACGGATGACGAAAAACTCACCGCCCATTTGAAGAACCCGGATTTCTTCGATGTCGGGAAATTCCCGCAATCCACCTTCGACGTGACGGAGATCAAGCGGGATTCCGACACCGCCTATACCGTTTCCGGTAATTTCACGCTTCACGGCATCACCAAGAACATCAGCTTCCCCGCCACGGTCAGCCAGAGCGGTGACACCGCGAAAATCGACGCCAGGTTCGACATCAACCGCAAGGACTTCGGCATCGTTTACGCCGGCAAGACCGATGATCTGATTCGCGATGAAGTGGTCATCGAGCTCAAGCTCGAAGCCAAGCCCGAAGCCTGAACCTCCAATTCCCCATGAGCAAACCCCGCATCCTCGTTTTCGGCGGCAGTCTCCGCGCCGAATCCTACAACCAGAAACTCGCCGCCATCGCCGCGACCGCCGCGCGCGAAGCGGGGGGCGATGTCACCCTGATCTCGCTCCGTGATTTCCGGCTGCCGCTGTTCGATCAAGACCTCGAAGACGCCGAAGGGAAATCCGAAGCCGCGAAAAAGCTGAAGGCACTGTTCCTGAACGCGGAGGGTTTCATCATCGCCTCGCCGGAATACAACAGCGGCATCACCGCCGCGTTGAAGAACGCGATCGACTGGGTTTCCCGGGCGGATTCCGCTGACGAGCCACCTCTATCAGCATTCAAGGGCAAGACCGCCGCCATCCTCTCCGCCTCACCGGGCGGCTACGGAGGCGCGCGCAGTCTGGCCCAGCTCAGGCCGTTGTTGGAAAATATCAGCGTCACCGTCTTGCCGGACCAAGTCTCGATTCCCAAGGCCCACGAAGCATTCGATGGCGGCGGGAATCTCATGGATCCGGCCTTGCAGGCGGAGGTGAAGTCGCTGGCTGCCGCATTAGTGGCCAAACTCGCCTGATCCGGAATTCCAAATCCCGCCGTGAATTTTCATGGCGGGATTGCCGGATTCCCCCTATCCACCGGGGATGACTGGACCCATTGGCAAAACCCACAGCAAAACCATCGGCTATCTCCTGTGGATTTTCGGATTCACCGGAGCCCACCGCTTCTACTACGGCAAGCCGATCAGCGGGGCGATTTGGTTTTTCACGCTGGGCCTGCTCGGTGTCGGCTGGCTGGTCGATTTGTTTTTGATTCCTTCGATGGACCGGCAGGCGGACGCGCGTTTCACGTCAGGAACTTGTGATTACTCGGTCAGTTGGATTCTGCTGACTTTCTTCGGTGCGCTGGGCATCCACCGGTTTTACATGGGAAAAATCGGCACCGGCATCATCTGGCTGCTGACCGGCGGACTTTTCGTCGTCGGCTGGCTTTACGATTTCTGCACGCTCAACCGGCAGGTGGACGAGATCAACCGGCGTCGGGTTTGAGCACGGATTGCACGGATCAGAGAATCGGGGGAAAACCGGAGTGAAAAACCTTGGACTGCGGCAGCCCCAGGGAGCGGCGGAATCCGTCCGCCG
>CAYXZE010000202.1:0-5214 GCA_964469395.1 uncultured Luteolibacter sp. | reverse complement strand
GCAGAAAAAACAGGCGCAAATCACCCCCTCGCCCAACGTCAAACGGGTCTTCGCCGATGGAGTCACCGCCTCCTACGCCATTCCCGAGCAAAGCGACAACTTCGATAAAATATCAACATCGAGCTCCCTCGGCGGCGGTGCCTCCAGCGGCCTGGGTGGAACTGGTTCCGGCGGTGGCAAAGGCGATGGAAAAGGCCCGGGCTTCGGCAGCGGATTTGCCGCCGGCATGAGTGATGGCAAAGGCATGAAAAATCCCTTTGGCATGATCGAGCCCAACGGAAAAGGCCTGGAGGGCACGCTCTTCGACGCCAAGCAAAGCCCCCGCCGCAAGCCCAACAACCTCTCCCCTCATGAAATGGGCGAGTTGTTGCGCGATTTCACCAGCAAGGGCTGGAACGAGCGCTCGCTTTCCAACAAATATTTCCAAGCCGAACAGAAGCTCTATCTGACACAGGTCTATATGCCGCTCATGGCGGCTGGCGGAGCGCCGAAAGCCTTCCAGTGTGAAAAGGAAGTCCAGCCCAGCCGCTGGCTCATCATCTATCGCGGCACCGTCATTGCGCCGAAGACCGGAAAATTCCGCTTCGTGGGCGCGTCCGATGATTCCCTCGCGGTCCGCTTCAACGGCCATAACGTCTTCGATCATGGCTTTTACAAAGCCACGAGAGGACTGCGCCGCAGCCGCCAGGAAAAGGTTGTCACCTATAAGTATCCGAACTCCCCCCACTATAACAACAACATCGGCGGCTATGAGGCGGGAACCGAGTTCAATGTGCGCGAAGGTTCGAAATATCCCATCGAAATCCTGATCAGTGAAATCCCCGGCGGCTATTTCGGAGCGGCACTCATGATTCAGGAAATCGGCGTGGACTATCCCAAGACCCAGACCGGCGCGCCGCTCCTGCCGCTGTTCAGAACCGATTCCAGCCAACCCGTCGAAACCAAGGGCGGCAACATCCCGCCCTACGATCCAAACGGCCCCGTTTGGAAATCCGTCTCGGGATCCCGCAAAACAGACATTTAGTCCTCCCCGTTCAAACGCGGCTCCACACCGCCTTTCGGAATGTCGGCGCGGACGACTGGAGCTTCACTTCATTTGCTTGAACTTCGACGACGGGCCGTCGTATTCGACAAAGGTGTGGGAAATGGTTCCGTCCGGAAACAATTCCAAATTCGTGAACACCGGAGGAAAGTGAAAATAGGCGCCCTCCCACCAGCCGCCCGAGACGGCGCCGCCGCAGATATAGGTAACTTTGTCGATCTTGCAGACGTCCACCAGATGGTTGTGACCGCTCAACGCCAGGACCACATGCGGGCACTCATAAAACAACTCCCGCCACGCGTTGCTGTCTCCCAGAGTGCCGCCGCACAATTGACCGGTAACGCTGAGGATGGGCGCGTGCGTCACGATGCAGGTCGGGATTTTTTCCTTCAACTCCGTGACCAGCCAATCCCACTGCTCCTTGTCGAGCGGAGATCCCGTGATGCCGAACACATCCAGCATCAGGAACTTCCAGCCCTTCATTTTCCAACTGTAATAGCGACCGGGCATATCATATCCCTCGATCGCCAGAGTCTTCGGATCCATGCCTGCGGGATGGGCCAGCCACAAGTCGTGGTTGCCGATCACGCTGTGGTGCGGCACGCCGACCTTTTCCTTCACCACGGCCTTCCAGTTGTTGAACTGCGCCCGGGCATTGGCTTCCAGATGCCCGCCGTCCTGGGATTGATCCACCGCGAAAACATTATCTCCCCCGAAGATAAAGGCATCCGGCTTGAATTCATTGGCCCGGTCAAACGCGACCCGCACGCGCTGCTGGTGGTGAAACTCGTCATTGGTGAGCCGGGCAATATCATTGCCATTCGGCAAGTGCGCGTCGGTGAGGAAACTGATTCGCAACACGTCCGGGGATTTCCCCGGCCCGGAAGGATTCCGGGCGCCGGCGGGTCCGGCAGCAAGCAATCCGGCGACGCCAGTCAGTCCGGTGGCGGAAATGAAATTTCTACGGGATGTTTTCATGAATCAGGTCTTTGGATTTTAAATGTTTTCTCGTGCTTCTTCAGAATTCCGGGGGGCTCGGGCCGCTTCCGCGCCCGGCTCACCCGTTCACTCATCGCCACAAAGTGGCTCATGCGAAGCCGGTTGGCCAGCCATTCGTTCTTCACTTCAGCGGAGACCTCCGAGACACCAACCGCCCCGAATCGCCTCCATTGCCTTCTCGTCGATCTTGCCGCTCGCGCTTCCAACCGGACAACCGCCAAAAGCGGGTTACGGGAAACTCGTCCCGCATCCGACCTCAAAAGCCGCTGCCCGGAGTTCACGATTGATCGCGCTCTTCGCGAAGACAAGCGAAGCTCAATGCCTTCAAGAATTGGGAAGATCTTACAAACCGTGAAAACCGGGAGAAAGTGTTGAAAAACAAGGAGGGGCGATATCCGATCGCCCCGTCCATGGGAAGCCAATCAAAAGCGCTTTGCTTGTCTCATTGGCTTCCCATGGGCACGGCGGACAGACTCCGCCGCTCCTTGATGCAAAGCATCTTTCGCTTTCCGAAGTCAGTGGCGGGTTGTTCCTCGCAAGACTCTTTCATTCCCATTGCCAAGCCGGATTATCCCGGCGCTTTCACCGCCCCCGGAGATTTACTTCTTGGATGCAATTATCCTAATTGCCTTGTAAAGCGATGCGAGACAAAGCCCTAAAACAGCAAGTTTAATTATATCCCAATCTCCCTTAGAATAGAGGGAAATTCGGATCGCTGCCCCCGCAAAAAAAATCGCCACCAATCCATATCCGAAAAGTTTCAAAATGTTTCGATTCCGCATTGGACTCATCAATTGTTCCTCTCGAACGGGGTCAGTCCTTGGATTCAAATGTTTTCTCATGCTTTTTCAGGATTTTCAGGGTCTCGGGCCGCTTCCGCGCCCGGCTCACCCGTTCACTCATCGCCGCAAAGTGGCCCATGCGAAGCCGGTTGGCCAGCCATTCGTTCACTCGTCAAGATCCCCGGCATCGGGGGCGATGTGGCTGAACAAGCCGACAATCTCCGGTCGCAGTTGCCGCAGTTCGTTGCGATGGACATGGGTAAGGACTTCAAGACGTGCGGCTCCCTCAACCGTCAGGCTGAGCACCACCGCACGCCGGTCCACGGGAGAGGTTGCCCGAACAATCAACCCGGACGTTTCCAGACGGTTCGCGAGCTCCACCGCCGTGTTGTGGCGGATTCTCAACCGCTCCGCCAGACGTCCGATGTTCGCCGTGGCCGACGGACTCGCCCGGATCACCAGCAGCGCCTGATGCTGTTGCGGCGTCAGCCCCTCTTTGGCGACGGCGATTTCACTGAACTCCAGAAAACAACGCAGGGCGTATCGGAAATCCGCCAGGCGGGTGTAATCGGCGTCGGATAATTTCTTGGTTCGGGCTGACATCCGCGCTTGCCTTATATCGGCTCACGATACAAATCAAGCCGCGTGTCACCCAACCGCCCGCATCCGCAAATTCCATGAATTCCTTCAAGGCCTTGCTCGGCATCGAACTCAGCGCGGTGAGTTGGCGGGAAAAAACCGTCTCGATGCTCGGCGGGCTGATCTCGATTCTTTTCCTCATTTTCATAACCGAGCGCGTCCTGAGCCTGTCCGGAGCCATGGCGGTCATCGCCTCGATGGGTGCGAGCGCGGTGCTGCTTTTCGCGGTGCCGCACGGCCAGCTTTCCCAGCCATGGCCGGTGCTGGCCGGGCATGTTTTTTCCGCACTGATCGGCGTGGTCTGCTCCAAGCTCATCCACGGTCCCGAACTGGCGGCGGCCTTCGCCGTTTGTTTGTCGATCGGCGCGATGCATCAGTTCAAATGCATCCACCCGCCCGGCGGCGCGACCGCGCTCACCGCGGTGCTGGGCGGCAGCGCGATCCACGATCTGGGCTACCGCTTCATCCTCTATCCGGTGTTGCTGAACTGCCTGCTGATGATCGGCATCGCGGTGCTGTTCAATGTCTTCTTCGGCTGGCGGCGCTACCCGGCGTTTCTCGGCCATCGGGAAACGCCGCCGACTCCTAACACGCCTTCCCACGAGGAAATTGTCAACGCGCTGCGGACCATCGACTCGTTCGTGGATGTCAACGAGGACGACCTGATCCGGCTGAGTGAAATCCTCGCCAGAAAACCTAACGGAAAATGACAGGTTTCGACCGGCTCGCACCGTTTTACCGGGTGATGGAAGCCATCAGCGCGGGTGATGAGCTGCAGCGCCGCCGGTTGGCGTTTCTCCACGAGATACCCGCGCCGAAGCGAGTTCTGTTAGCAGGCGAGGGCCACGGACGGTTTTTACCGGAATGCGTGCGGCGGTTTCCCGATGCGGAAATCGTGGTGGTGGATTCGAGCGAACGGATGCTGGAAATCGCGCGGAGCAAGGTGAACTCGGAACGGGTGGAATTCGTGCGGGCGGAGCTGCCGGAATGGAACGCATCCCATGGCGGGTTCGACCTCATCGTCACGAATTTCTTTCTCGATTGCTTCCCGCCCGCCGAACTGGCGCGGGTGATCGCCCGCTTGAGTGAATTGGCGGCGGCGGAAGCGGACTGGCTGCTGGCGGATTTTGAAATCGCCCCCGCCGGTCCCGCCCGCTGGCGGAGCCGGATCATCGTCTCGCTGCTCTATCGATTTTTCAAACTCGCCACCGGCCTCAAGGCGGCCGCCCTCGTTTCTCCAGACGCGGATCTGGAAAAATCCGGCTTCTCCCGGCACCGGCGGGTGACGAGCGAGTGGGGCCTGCTGAAAAGCGAGTGGTGGAAAAAATAAGGAGGGTCGAACTTCGGTCGACCTGCCGATGGGAAGAGAAAGAAACGAGCTTCGCGCTTCCGCTTTCGCCGCGCATCGGCGGTCGGCCGAAGTCCGACCCTCCTTATGCCCTCCATGCAGGTGAATCCTTGCGGGCGCGCCGCTCCGGGTTTATCACTCCGCCCGGATGCCATTTCGACTTGAGAGCGATTACCAACCCGAGGGAGATCAGGCGCAGGCGATTGCCAAGCTCACGAAATCGCTGGCGGCGGGAAACCATCACCAGACGCTGCTCGGAGTGACCGGCTCGGGGAAAACATTCACCATGGCGAACCTGATCCGCAACCACGGCAAGCCGACGCTGATCATGAGCCATAACAAAACGCTCGCGGCGCAGCTCTACTCGGAGTTCAAAAACTTTTTCCCGCACAACGCGGTGGAGT
>CAYXZE010000201.1:0-5221 GCA_964469395.1 uncultured Luteolibacter sp. | reverse complement strand
GCCCTTCCGGCAAGCCCGGATTCCGACGACTCCATTTCCATCCATTTCCATGGTTGCGAAACCGAATCGGCGGATTAGCATGGCGGCACCATGAGCAAATTGTTTCTTCCATTCATCGTTGCCGCCGGCCTTTCATCGAGCGTTTCCGCCGAAGATGCGGATACCGCCAAACTGATGGAAACCGGCAAAGCCTCCTACATGCTCTGCGCGGCCTGCCACGGAATGGATGCCAAGGGCGTCCCGGCCGGACCGAGCAAGATGGCCCCCTCACTCGTTGATTCGAAAATCGCCCTCGGCGACCCCGCCGTGATGGCGCTCGTCATCATCAACGGCATCCAGAAGGAAGGCACCGAATATCTCGGAATGATGGCTCCGCTCGGACCCGCGCTTGACGATGAGAAACTCGCCGCCGTGATGACCTACGTCCGCGGTTCCTTCGGCAACAAGGCCCCGGCCGTCACCGCTGCGGACGCGAAGAAATACCGCGAACAATGGAAAGACGTCACCGCTCCGATCACCCGCGCGAAACTCGCCGAGCTGACCGCGCCGAAATAAGAACCCGGCCCGATGAACGAGCGTGAGACTTTCATGCGCCGGGCGATCGAGCTGGCACGACGGGGAATGACCGAGGGTGTCGGCGGGCCGTTCGGCGCGGTGATCGTGAAGGACGGCACGATCATCGGCGAGGGCTGGAACCAAGTGATCGGCAACAACGACCCGACGGCCCACGGAGAAATCACGGCGATCCGCGACGCCTGCGCCCGGCTGGGATCTTTCTCGCTGGAAGGCTGTGAAATCCACACCACCGGCCAACCCTGCCCGATGTGTCTGGGAGCCATCCATTGGGCGAGGATCGGGAGGATTTACTACGGCTTCCGGGTGGAGGATGCGGCGGGCATCGGCTTCGACGACGCGGAGTTTTTCCGGGAAATGATCCTGCCGCCGGACGAGCGCAAAATCCCCTCCCGCGAACTATGCCGCGAGGAGGCGCTGGATCTGGCGCGTGACTACACGCTGCTCGCGGGGAGGAGACATTACTGATCCTGGAAGGAAAAATGAATGAACAGGAGGTAACGGAGGAAATGGAGAATTCATCCGGTTGAGCTCCCAAACCCAAGCCTCCGTTCTCTCCGTTTCCTCCTGTTCAATTCCATTTCGGTTTTCAAGATCGCACCTCGTCCAAGACGCTTGCTTGACGGGGGGGCGCGGGAGAGCGGAAGCTGTCCTTCATGGCATGGAGGATCGAGGATGCGGTCGCCCACGGCGAAATTGACAACACCGTCGAGGGTCACACGACGGGCCGCATCTGGCTGGCCGGGCGGGACGAGCCGTTGATTTTATCGCTGAACGGCGACTGCTGGCGGGACCTCGCCGGCACGCGGTTGCAGTTTGAAAACCCGAACCCCAGAACCACGCCGGACGCCGAGGCGCTGGACGTGGACCAGGCCGGGATCATCGGCGACATGACGGCTTCCCGGAAAAACAAGGTGCCCGCCGTGAGCGAGGAGGAATTCAACGAGCTCTATCACAACCAGCAGGACATCCCCTACGAGTGGCGGAACACGCTCTATCTGGAATGGTTCAGCGAGATCAACGGCCGGGTGGTCATCGAGACCGCGGCCTATCAGCTCACGATTTCCCCGCACGAGTGGGAAATGGATGAGGACGCCGAGGACGCGCAGAAACTCGCGAACCTGAACGCCATGCGGGATTTCATGGCGCAAGTGATCCGGCGGCGCGATCCCGAGGGACCGGAACCGGACGTTTCCGAAGAACTGGATGAATTCGCCTGGGAGGAGCGCCTGAAGGAATCCGACCGGCTCACCGACGCCTATCAGGAAGTGCTGGAGAAATACATGGAGGACGCGGACAGCGAGCAGAAGGAGGCCTTCGTCATGGGTTGGGACGGCCTGCTGGATGCGCTCGCGGATCGGGATGAGGCGGAGGAGGAAAGTTTCCGGAACGAGTTCAAGGGATACGACCCGCGCTTGGAAAATGAGGAGCCGCCGGATTTCGAGGACGACGGCCTGGATGCCGATGACTTCGAGGACGCCGACGACGAACCGTTCGGCGACGAGGAGGATCACCCGCTACAGGCCAAGGCGCAGGAGCTCGCGATGCGGGCCATGGACGTGATCCAGCGCGACTCCGGCCCCGGCACGCCGTCCTATCAGCTCATCACCAATCTCCTGCAGGTCAGCGGCAAGCTTGCCGGCGTGCTCCACGGCCATGGCAGCGGCTATGAACCGGAAGCCGGCTTCGTCCTCGCCGTCCTCAAGCGCTGCCTGAACTGGCTCAACGAAGCGGTCGGCGCCTGTCAGCAACTCATCGAGCTGGAACGCGATCCCGACCAGCGCGCGGCCCTGACCCACATCCGCAGCTCGGTGTTCGAGATCCGCGACGGCATCGTGGAGCTGCGGCGGGAGTTGAAATAACCCCGGCATCCACACGCTACACTACAGCGGATCAGCTTGGGGAGGAAGATGGCTAAACCACGGAATACACTGAATACACGGAAAAAGAGATTATCCTAAATGGGAAAATGGAATTGGGGGGTAGCGGCCGGGAAACCACTGATTTACTGATTTCACAGAAAGAGTAGAAGGCAGTCATTGCTCACCTTGCGGGTGAATAGCGGCTTTTTCTCATCTCTTCAAAACCCTTATCTGTGTAAATCTGTGAAATCTGTGGTTCAATTTCCCTCTTCAGCGCCTGCCGATCCGGCGCCGGATGATTTCCAGGAATTCACCCGCTTCCTCGACTTTCAGCAACCGCGCGGAGGCAAAGTAAACCATCGCGGCGGCGGGCACGATCACCGCCAGCCAGCCGATGCGCGTGAACGGACTCATGGCGGAAAGATCGCCGAAAACCGATCGGTTCGCGGCATGGCAAACACCGGCCATGACCGCCCCGGCCAGCATGAGCTTGGCCAGCACCGCCAGCAAACCGCGAGTCTCCAGCCCGCTCGTGATGCGCGACATGATGACATACAGGATGAGGAAATTCACACCCGCCACGATGCTGGTGGTCAACGCCAGCGACTCGACCCCCATGCCGCGGACGACCACGAAATACCAGTTCGAGGAGACGCTGAGAATGATGGCCAGGAAACTCACGAGCATCGGAACCCAGCGCCGGTCGGCGGCATAAAACGCCGGTTGCAGCACCTTGAGCCAGGAATATGCCAGCAGGCCGATGCCGTAGCCGCGAAGCGCGGCGGCCGTGACGATGCGGTTGTCCGCGGTGAACCGGCCGTGCTCGAACAAGGCGCTGATGATCGGCTCCGCCAGAAAACACAGGCCAAGCGCCGACGGCAGCACGAGAAACGCCACCAGCCGCAAGCCCCGGGAAAGCACGCCGCGAAACTCATCGCCAAGTTTCCCGGTGGCCGCGAGTGACATGGCGGGCAGCGTGACCGTGGCGACCGCCACGCCGAAAACGCCGATGGGAAGCTGCATCAGCCGGAAAGCCCCGTTCAACGCGCTCACTGCGGACGGTCCGATGGAGGTGGCGAACTGCGAATTGATGACCACGTTGATCTGCACCACCGAGGCGGAGATGACAGCCGGGCCCATCAGCGAGAAAATTTTCCGCACGTCGGAGTCGTTCCAGTTCCAGTCCGGGCGGAAATGAAATCCCAGCCGGTAGAGGGACGGCACTTGGAAAAAGAGCTGGCCGAGACCGCCGACAAGCACGCCGATGGCCATGCCGACCATGGTTTGCGGGCCGCACTTCGGATCCAGCCACAGCCCGATGCCGCAGCCCGCGATGATGGAGCCGAGATTGAAAAAGCAGGAGGACAGCGCGGGAATCCCGAAGATTTTCCGCGAATTGAGAATGCCCATGACCAGCGCCGCCAGACTGACCAGCAGCATGAAGGGCCACATGATCCGCGTCAGTTTCACCGTGAAATCGACCTCCTCGGGGCCGAAGGTTTTCTTGCCGAAAGAAGTGAGGAGGTGAACCAGTTGCGGGGAAAACAGAATCCCCAGCAGGGTGATCCCCGCCATCATCACCGCCACGAGCGTGATCATCCGGGCGGCCAGCGGCCACGCGCTTTCCGGGCCGGATTCCTTGATGCGCTTTGAAAACGTGGTGACGAATGCCTGGGAAAGCGCGCCCTCGGCGAACAGATCGCGCAGCAGATTGGGAATGCGGAAGGCGATGTTAAAGCAGTCGGTGAGGACGCCGTAGCCGAACATCGCGGCAAAAACCTGATCGCGGATCAGCCCGAGCACCCGGCTCGCCATCACGGCGGCGCTGACTTTCCATGTGGCTTTGGCGGACATCAGGAGAGCAATCCCTCACTGCTGATTTCCACTTTCATGGAGGTGCTTGCGCCGGGCGGAAGGGTGATTTGGTTTTTCCCGACGTTGCCGGATTCCACGCAGATCATTTGCATGTATTCGTCATCGCCGAAGTCGGCCATGCGCCGGGATTTTTCGATCCATGGGTTCCAGACGATGGTGGAGTCCGAGCCGGATTTCGCGATGCGGATGATGCGGCGGAATCCGGGGTCCTCGATTTCCACGGTGGCGGCGGTGTCGGGATAGACGCGGTCCACTTCGCCGGTGATCCGGATGGGCGCGGAGGTTTCCACCGCCGTGGAGTCCGCGACCTCGTCCTGATAGACGGTTCCCGCCAGGCCGGTGATCGAAATGGCGTCGATCGCGCTGATTTGGAAATACGTGTGCAGGCAGGTCTCGATGACGGTGTCCCGCGCGGAAATGTTTTTGACGATCAATTCCAGCGTCAGCGTTTCCGCCACGGTGACGAGGTATTCGACTTCGTGGGATTCCGCGCCCGGCAGGACGAGCCGCAGTCTAACCGATCCGTCGTCCGACAACGTTGATTCCCGCAGTTCCCAGGCGCTCCTGCGGGCGAAACCGTGGGATGGAAATCCCTCGCGCGGGCCGAACCAGGGGAAAATGACCGGCACGCCGCCGCGGATCGGCTTGTCGTCCGCGAACTCGCTGGAGGCGCTCATGAACAGCAGCGGGGCCCCGCCCTTTTTCCGGAAACGGGTGACGTGGGCGCCGTGCAGATAGATCTCCGCGCCGCTCCAGGCGGTTTCTATCAGGATTTTCGGCAGGTCGCCGTTGCCGCTGGCGAGGGTGACATGCCCGGGGATTTCCGGATTCCGGGATTCGCTCATGCGCGTGTTATTCTAGAAGGGAAGATGGCTAACCACGGAATACACGGAATACACGGAAAAAGAGAA
>CAYXZE010000200.1:1906-5231 GCA_964469395.1 uncultured Luteolibacter sp. | reverse complement strand
CGGCCGATGGTTTCCGATCACTTTCCGGTGACGGCGCGGGTGAGGTTTCCTTGAGGTGGGGTGAACTTAGGGCAACCCGGGTCGATGGAACGTCGATCCTCCCTAACGAGGTGAGCAGCGGTGACGGATGTATTCGCCGAGCGCATCCCGCCACGGGCGCGGCGGGTGGTCGAGAATTTCGCTCAGGCGGGAGGTGTCCATCGCGGTGAAGCGGGGACGGGCGGCGCGGAATGCGGATATTTCGCCGAGCGCCTGCTCCTGAATGTCGGGCGTTTGGGCGAGGACTCCGCACGCCACCATTTCCCCGACCACGGCGGAGGCCATGCCGTGCCAGCTAACAGGGCTGCCGGAATGGCAGGCATGGAGGATGCCGGTGGTTTGATGATCGATCAACCGTTCCGTCCATTTCGCCAGGTCCCTGGTGAAAACCGGCAGCGAGAACTTGTCGGCGATGGCGGCCAGCGACCGGCCGGCAAGAGCGGCATCGAAGATGGAATCGACAAAGGAAGGTTTTTCGGGGCCGAACACCCAGGACACGCGAATCACGCAGTTTTCCGGCCAGGACAGCACCGCGGCTTCACCGGCGAGTTTGCTTTGGCCATAAATGTTGAGGGGTTTCGGTTCCTCGCTCTCACTGCGGAGTCCCGGAGTTCCGCCGCTGAAAACATAGTCCGTGCTGAAATGGAAAACCCGCACGCTCCGCTCCGCCGCCCACGCGGCGATTTCCGCCGGGGCCTCCGCATTGACCCGCATCGCCAGTGCCGAATCGTCCTCGCAGGCTTCCAGCGAGGTGATGCCCGCCGGGTTGAGGAAAACATCGCATTTCAACCGCTCCAAGGCGGCGGCGAGGGATTGCGGATCCGCGAGGTCACAGGTCCGGCGGGGCAGGGGGATGACCTCGCATTTCGTGGAGAAATGCCGGGCCAGCGCCGCTCCGACACGGCCGGTGGTTCCTGTCACCGCGACTCGCATCGTTTTGAGAATTCAGAGATTCAGAGGAGTCCTTGCTCGCGCAATTCGTCTTCCACATCTTCGTAGGTCGAATCCACGAATCCCGCGTCGCGGATGCGCTGGATCTTGCGGCGGACGCCGAGCTTGCTTTTCGGGCCGGTCACCAGGCCGGTGACTCCGCCGACGACGAAGGGCAGCAATGCCGCGACGCCCAAGGCCCCCAGGCCGATTCCAAGTCCGCGGCGCGCGCCGCGATGCATCAAATCTCCCAGCAACAGGCCTGCCGCCGCGCCGATCAGCGCCGGTGCGGTGAGCGCGCTGGTTTCAACCCATGCCGGAGTGGTTTCGGAATACTCATCTGCCATGGCCCAGACCTATGCCGTTTCAGGCCTAACGACAACCCCGGAAAATGAAAATTTGAAGTTTCCCGCTTTTCCAGACGGTGGGTTTGGGCAAGTCTGGCCCGCGATGCCAACCCTTGAAAACACCTACGCCCTGATTCTTGCCGGAGGCTCCGGGACGCGGTTCTGGCCGCTCAGCCGGAATTCCAAGCCCAAGCAGCTTCTCGATCTTTTCGGCGATGGCACGCTCCTCGAACAAACCATCCGCCGTCTCGATGGGCTGGTTCCCTTCGAAAACATCCTCATCCTCACCAATGACCTGCAAGTGGAGGCCGTGCGCGCCATCGCCACCATGCTGCCGCCGGAAAATATTTTCGCCGAACCGGCCAAGCGCGACACCGCACCCGCCGTGGCCCTCGGCATCGGCCTCGTCGCCGCCCGCAACCCGGACGCCGTGATGATGGTCCTGCCGTCCGACCAGCTCATCCAGGACACCGCGGGCTATCACGCCGTCATGCGCGACGCCCTCGCCACTGCGGAAAAGTCAGACGGCCTTGTCACCATCGGCATCCGGCCGACCTGGGCCTGCCCGTCCTACGGCTACATCGAGCGCGGCGAACGCGCCGTCATTGATGGAGTTGAACTGGAAAATCCGCCGGTCGAAGTGACGCGCTTCCGCGAAAAGCCCGACGCAGAACTCGCCGCGCAGTTTCTCGCCCAGGGCAATTTCTCATGGAACGCCGGCATGTTCGTCTGGTCGCTGCCAACCGTGACCGCACAACTCGCCAAGTACGCGCCCGAACTCGCCGGATTTGTCCGCGAACTCCAGCAGGCACCCGACCTCCACGCCGCGGTTGCCGAGAAATTTCCCGAACTCACGCCGATCTCCATCGACTACGCGCTCATGGAAAATGCCGATCGAGTCATCAACATCGAGGCCGCCTTCGACTGGGATGACGTCGGCTCCTGGGTTTCCATCGCCAAGTATCTCGAAAAATACGGTGACGAAAACCGCGCCAACGAAACCATCACTGAAATCGAATCCGCCAACAACATCGTCTTCAACGCCCGCCCCGGCACCCGCGTCGCCTTGTTAGGCGTGGATGATCTCATCATCGTCCAAACCGGCGACGCCCTGCTCATTGCCAACCGCCACCAGGCGGATTCAATCAAGAAGCTCTCCGATCTGCTGCCGAAGGAGCTGCTTTGAAGAAGTTGCCGATTAAAGCAGGAACGCCGCGCCGCAAGCCGTTTCTTTTATTTTTTAATTCGAACTCTTTCTATCAACCATCAACTCTCAACTATCAGCTTCCCCTCATCCCGCGCTCGGCATCGATCATGGTGACGCCCGCATCGGCATCGCCGCGACCGATGATTTCGGCATTCTCGCGCATCCGGTCGAGACCATCGATCAAAGCAAGGGCGATGCGATCGAGCGCATTGCCCTGCTTGTGGAAACGCGTAAAATCCACACGCTGGTCGTCGGCCTGCCGATCCGCATGGACGGCACGGAAGGCGGTTCCGCCGCCAAGGTCCGCGCCTTTGCCGACCGGCTTCGCGAGCGCATCCCCGCGATTCCGCTCGTTTTCGTCGATGAAACGCTAACCACCTCCACCGCCGCCTCCAAACTCCGCGAGGCCGGGCGCAATGCGCGCCGGCAGAAGTCGATCATCGACCAGGCCGCCGCCGTCGAAATTCTCAATCTATGGATGGGTCCATAAGGAGTGGGGACATTCCTGTCCCCTGCCGATCATCCCGTCCCCGTCGATCTATCAGATATAATCCGCCGCAATACGACAATGAAGACTTCCGCAATCGCATGTTTCGCCGCCGTGATGACTTTGCTTTCCAGCAGCTGTCTGGTCCGCCAGACCGTCACCGAGAATGGTTCCGTGGTGAAGGACAACTACAAGATCAAGCGCCCGGTGAAGGACGTGATCGAGAATTCCCGATGAGCCATCCGATGCGCCTCAAACTCACCATCGCCTACGACGGCCGCCCCTACAACGGCTGGCAGTCGCAGGTTTGCGGAA
>CAYXZE010000200.1:0-1806 GCA_964469395.1 uncultured Luteolibacter sp. | reverse complement strand
GACGGCCGCCCCTACAACGGCTGGCAGTCGCAGGTTTGCGGAAACACGGTTCAGGACCACATTCAGCGGGCGCTGGAGGAGGTGGCCAAGAAGCCATTGCGACTTCATGGCTCGGGCCGCACGGACACCGGCGTGCATGCGCTCGCGCAGATCGCCCATTTCGATCCGCCGCCGGAGATTTCCATGAACCCGTTCAACTGGGTGCCCGCGCTCAATTGCAAGTTGCCCGCCACCATCCGGATCATGGGCTGCGAGGAAGTGCCTCCGGATTTCCACAGCCGCTTTTCCGCAATCGGCAAGGTCTATCATTTCGATCTCTGCACCGATCCCGTCATGCCGCCGCTCAAGGCCGGGCTCGCCTGGCACATCCCGCGCCAATTGGACGCGGATGTCCTGTGGGACGCGCTGGCGCTTTTCATCGGACGCCACGACTTCCACGCCTTCGCCGCCTATCGAGGAAATGAAACGCCGGACATCGACTGGTTCAGGACGATCGAATCCGTGGAACTCACCACCCTCCGGGACGGCTATCAGATCACCTACAAGGGCGATGGTTTCCTCTACAAAATGGTCCGCCTCCTCACGGGCGGCGCGGTTCACGTCGCACAGGGAAGAATGCGGCTGGATGATTTCGCCGCGCTGCTGGATCAGCCGCCGGGGCTCCCGCTCGGGAAGTCTCCGCTGTGCGCCCCGGCGGACGGGTTGTTTTTGGAGCAGGTCATTTATCCTGAGTAGGTCTCCCGGAAAAGTTGATCGCGAAGGAGCGTAAAGGAAGAATCATGCCGGTTTGATTTTCTCATGAAGTGCCAGAATCCGGATGATACTTTCCTCAAACGCCTTCCTGAAATCAGGGTCACCTGCGTAAATCTTATAGAGGTCGAGGTCCTTCTTCCGCTCCTTGTTCACCGCTTGGGAGATAAGGCTTCTGAGTGCGATATCCCGGTTCTGCTCGTCGGGATTGTCCACTACTTGCGCTTTGTAGGCGGCGCTTTCCTGGACATGCACCATGATGTTGATCAGTTTCACTCGTTGCTCTTCTGGCGTGGCGTCCCAAGCTGAGAAAAATCGTTCGTTGAAATGACGGATAATGTCGTCCAGCGGGGATTCCTCTTCATTGCCACCGTGATGCCCACGCATGTTGGGATTCTCGGGTTCAAGTTCGGTTTCCCCGCTGTCCAGCTCGATGTGCTGGTTGAGCCGCACGCGTTCGAGGCCGTAAGTGGATAGATCGACGCTTTCCAGAAGTTCGTCGAGCTGGTCTTTGTCCTTGATCGCCACCTTGAGCTTGGGAATCAGGAATTTCAGGAACCAGTGGAGCTTCTCCCATGCTGGATTGGAGAACGGCATGATGCAGGCAAGCTGGCCGTAAAGCTTCACGAACTGCTTGGCCTTGATCTTGAAGTCGATCTTGTCTTCTTCCTCTTCGATCAGATCGAAACGGCTAACAGTTTCGTCGGTGACCGGGTGGAGCTTTTCGGCATCCTCGCCGTTGAAGAAGAGTTCGTTGAATTTCTCGATGTCTTCCCCGCTGTAGAGTTCTGCATCGTCGAGGGCGTCCTTGAGGTCGTGGAGGACGTTGATGTCGGTCGGTTCGGTGAGCGAGGTGGCGGTGTAGAAGTCGTCGAAAGCGGCCTTGATCTCGGCGGCGGTGTTATAGAAATCGAGGATGAAGGTGTCCTGTTTCTGCATCTTCGCATTGCAGCGGTTCAGGCGGGACAGGGCCTGCACCGCGAGCACTCCTTGCAGGCGCTTGTCCACATACATCGTGTGCAGCAGCGGTTCGTCGAAGCCGGTCAGGTATTTGTT
>CAYXZE010000199.1:0-5235 GCA_964469395.1 uncultured Luteolibacter sp. | reverse complement strand
TCAAGGGCTCGCGCCGCCAGCGCATCGCCGCCGGTTCCGGCACCACCATCATGGAGGTCAACCAGCTCATCAAACAGTTCGGCGAGATGCGAAAGCTGATGAAATCCCCCGGCAAGATGGGCGCGATGATGAAGCAACTGGGCGGTGTCGGCGGCATGAAGGACATGATGAAAGGAATGGGGGGCGGGAAGTTTCCGTTTTAAGGAGTAGGGACACTCCTGTCCCTACAAAATCAGTCACTCTCCATGCCCGATTTCTACAACCCCGAAGGAGAAACCCTAAAACACGGCGCCAATCTTCCTCACTGGCAGCAAGGTGACGTCATGCAATTCGTCACATTCCGGCTCGCCGACTCCATGCCCCAAACCAAACTCCGAAAATGGAAAGAAGAACTCATCATTTGGAAAGCACAACATCCCGAGCCATGGTCTGCGGAAATCGAGCAAGAATATCACCGCAAGTTCACCTGGAAATTGGAGACTTGGCTTGATGAGGGCTTCGGCTCATGCCGACTCAAAGATCCGGATATTCGAAAAATCCTGGAAAACACCCTGATGCATGACCACGAGACCAAAGCCATCCACCACGCATGGGTCATCATGCCCAATCACGTTCATCTGCTATTCACACCGCTCGTCCCAATCGAGAAACTCATGCAAAGCTGGAAAGGGATTTCCGCACGGAGAATCGGGATGGGAAGCATCTGGCAAAAAAACTATCGCGACACATTGATCCGCGATGCGAGCCACTTGGCCAATGCGACCCGCTACATCCGGCGGAATCCCGCGAAGTTGAAGGAAGGAACTTTCACCCTATGGCAAAGCGAACGAGCACTGGCGATCCCATAAGGAGTAGGGACACTCCTGTCCCTACCAGTAACGACAAGAGTGTCGTTACTCCTTACTACATCTGCGGCCCCACCGCCTCGGGCAAATCCGCCCTCGCCCTGGAAATGGCGGAAAAGCTCGATGGCGAGATCGTCAACGCCGACGCCTTCCAACTTTACCGCGGTCTTGAAATCGTCAGCGCCGCGCCCTCCGCCGCCGAACTCGCCCTGCTGCCGCATCATCTCTACGGCGTGTTGGACCCCGCCGAATCGGCGGACGCCCAGCTTTACGTCCGGCTCGCCAAACCGGTCATCGAGGAAATCCAGTCCCGCGGCAAGACGCCGATCATCACCGGCGGCTCCGGCCTCTATCTGAAGTTCCTCACCCACGGCGCGGCCCCGCTCCCCACCGCGGACGCCGCGCTGCGCGCGGAAATGGACGCGCGTCCGTTAGAAGAACTCGTCGAGCAACTCCAACAGCTCGACCCCGTGGAGGCCGCGCGCACCGCATTGCAAAACCGCCGCTTTGTTTCCCGCGCCCTGGAAATCTGCATCCTCAGCGGCCAAAAAGCCTCCGATCTCCGCGACCAGTGGGAATCCAAAACCGCGGAAATCGCCTCGCAACTCCGCGGCATCGTCATCCAGCGCACCCGCCCGGATCTGCACGCCCGGATCGCCCTCCGCACCCGCGCGATGCTCGATGGCGGCGCGTTGGAGGAAGTCGCCGCGATGACGGCGGTTTCCAGCAACTGCGGGAAAGCCATCGGCTTCCGCGAAATCCGCGCGCTGCTGGCCGGAGAAATCGACCGCGCCACCTGCGAGGACCTCATCAACGCCGCCACCCGCCAGTATGCGAAGCGCCAGGAAACGTGGTTCCGCCGGGAGAAGTGGCTGCTCCCGAGAATCGCCTGAGGCGGCAAATAAGGAGAAGCGTCTCGTCCCTTGCCGATGCGAGGCGAAAGCAGAAGCGCGAAGCTCGTTCTTTCTCTTCCCATCGGCAGGTGGCCCGAAGTCCCACCCTCCTTATTTTTACCCGCCACATTCAGCATCACCGGGTTTCCCTTGCCCGTCCCGCCGGGCATCCCTATGACCTCGACGGGTCCGCCCGCCATCCATGATGAAATCGCTCCTACTCGTTTTCGCCACGCTCTTCCTGCTGATTCCCGGCGGGATCCTCGCTGCGGAAGCCCATCCCGCCGAACCCGCGTTCGTCACGGAAATGGCGGGAATTTCAGATTTGGAAAAAGCCCGGGGGTTACATGGCATCGGAGAAAAACTATCTTTCCGCGCCCAACAACAACCCTTCCTGCTCGTCGCCACGGTCATTTTCATCCTCGCCATCATCCACACGTTTTTCGCGATTCCCATCACCCGCCTCGCCCACCGGGCACAGCACGAGCACGACGCGAAATCCCCCCGGGACAGCGCCAGTTTCAAGGCGACGGCCCTGCACTTCCTCGGCGAGGTGGAGGCGATCTTCGGCATCTGGGCGTTCGTCCTGCTCGCCTCGATGTGCGCCTTTTACGACCTGGCAACCGTCAAGACCTACATGATGGGCGTGAACTTCACCGAGCCGCTGTTCGTGGTAATCATCATGATCTTCGCCTCCACCCGGCCGATCCTGCGTTTTGCCGAAGGCTGTCTCGGCCTTTTCGCCCGCATCGGCAAACAAACCCCGGCCGCCTGGTGGCTCGCCATCATGACCGTCGCCCCGCTGTTAGGATCATTCATCACCGAACCGGGAGCCATGACCATCGCCGCCATGCTGCTCGCGAAAAAATTCTACCCGCTCAAGCCGTCGCCACGGTTCGCCTACGCCACGCTCGGGCTGTTGTTCGTCAATATTTCCATCGGTGGCGTGCTGACGAATTTCGCCGCGCCGCCGGTGCTGATGGTCGCCCGGAGCTGGGGGCTCACCTCGCTGGAAATGCTCGCCCACTATGGCGACAAGGCGGTCATTTCAATCCTGGTTTCGAGCGCCCTCTACTACTTCGCCTTCCGCAAGGAGCTGGCCGCCATGGAGCGGCGGGCCGGCGATCACGATGGAGACGGCCGGGGCGACGTGATCCAGAAATCCCGCCCGGTGCCGGTCATCGTCACCGTCATCCATCTCGCCTTCATGGCCTGGACCGTGGCCTTCGCCCATTACCCGCCCCTGTTCATCGGCGGCTTCCTGTTCTTCCTCGCGTTCTCCCAAGCCACGTCGCACCACCAGCACGCCATCAATTTGCGCGGCCCGCTTCTCGTCGGCTTCTTCCTCGCCGGCCTCGTCGTCCACGGCGGGCTGCAGGGCTGGTGGCTGGCTCCGATCATTTCCAGCCTCACCGAGTGGCCGCTGTTCATCGGCGCGACCGTCCTAACATCCTTCAACGACAACGCCGCCATCACCTACCTCGCCAGCCAGGTTTCCGGGCTTTCCCCGCAGTTGAAATACGCCGTGCTCGCGGGCGCGGTGACCGGCGGCGGCCTCACCGTCATCGCCAACGCCCCGAACCCGGCCGGACAGGCTCTGTTAGCCCGGTTTTTCGGCGACGGTGTTTCCCCGCTCAAGCTCGCGCTCGGAGCGCTGATCCCCACCATCATCGTCGCGCTCTGCATGATGTTTTTCCCCGACCGCGGGATTGACGAGGCGTTCGCCCCCGTGAAGGAAACCCCAATCACCGCACCCTGAAACCACCATGTTCACCGGACTCGTTGAAGCCCTCGGCACCGTCACCTCGCTGGAATCCAAAGGCGATCAGGCGCGCCTGATCCTTAAAATCCCCTTCGCCGCGGAACTCGCGCTCGGCGACTCGGTGGCCGTCAACGGCTGCTGCCTGACCGTCGCCGATCTCGCGCCCGGCGGCACCGCCTTCGACTTGTTAGCCCAGACCCTGCGCGTCACCTCGCTCGGCGGGCTCGCCGCCGGCTCCAGCGTGAATCTGGAACGCGCGATGATGGTCGGCGACCGCTTCGGCGGGCACTTCGTCCAGGGCCATGTCGATGGCACCGGAAAAATCACGCGCATCGAAGCCAGCGGCCAGGACCACATCGTCGGCGTGTCGCTGCCCCCGGAAATCCACCGGCTGTGCATCGACAAGGGCTCGCTCACCCTCGACGGCATTTCCCTCACCATTGCCGAGCTGACCGCGGACGGCGCGGTGTTCTGGATCACACCGCATACTTGGGAACATACCCATCTTCAGCACGCGGTTCTAGGCCAGACGATGAATCTGGAAGTGGACATGCTGGCGAAGTATGTGGACAAGCTGATTGCCGGGCGAATTGAAATCACCAAACGCATGCCCCAATTCAATTCGGGCGGTCCCTTCACGCGTGACGAACTGAATGAGCGCTGAGTATTTTTCAGACAAAACGCTTATGCATTGCCCAGATGACGAGAACTCCACGGTGTATCAACTTCCAGATTCACGCTGGAACGTTTTCTCACTCATGGCACCAGTGTGCGGCTTCTGCATCGGAAGTTTGGCAGCTGGAATCTACAACATATACGGTGTAAATAATTACACAGGTTTGGTTTCGCTCGGTATATTTGTGGCCGTGTTTTTACTCTCAACACTCTTTGGTCTGGTCGCTGTGGTGATCGCGCGTTTGCGCCACGAGGATAAGCATAGCTTCACCATTACGGGCTTTTGTCTCAATCTTCTGCTTTTAATCCTAGGCCGCTCAGCCATTCTAACTCGATAATCCATCCTCATGACCCGCTTCCGCCCCTGCATCGACCTCCACCAAGGCAAGGTGAAACAAATCGTCGGCGGCAGCTTGCGCGATGAAGGCGCGGGGCCGACGGAAAATTTCGTTTCGGACCGTCCGGCGGGGTGGTTCGCGGAGACATTCCGCGCTGACAATCTAACCGGCGGGCACGTGATCAAGCTCGGCCCCGGCAACGACGCCGCGGCCCGCGAGGCGCTGGCGGCCTGGCCCGGCGGCTTGCAGATCGGCGGCGGAATCACGGAGGAAAACGCCGCGGAATGGCTCGATGCGGGAGCCAGCCACGTGATCGTGACTTCGGCGCTATTCGATGCGGAGGGAAATTTTCTGGAGGAAACCCTGCGCTCGCTGGTGCGGAAAATCGGCAGGGAAAAGCTGGTGATCGACCTCTCCTGCCGCCGGACCACCGACGGCTGGACGGTGGCGATGAACCGCTGGCAGACGCTGACCGAACTCGCCGTCGATCACGCCACGCTGGACCGACTCGCGCCGTTTTGCGACGAGTTCCTGATCCACGCGGCCGATGTCGAGGGCTTGTGCCGCGGCATCGATTCCGAGCTGGTCGCCTTGCTGGGAAGCTGGGGGAAATGCCCGGTAACTTACGCCGGCGGCGCGGCGACGATGGCGGACCTATTATTGGTCGAGCAGGCGGGACGCGGCGCGGTGGACGTCACGGTGGGCAGCGCGCTGGATCTTTT
>CAYXZE010000198.1:0-5249 GCA_964469395.1 uncultured Luteolibacter sp. | reverse complement strand
TGGTTCAATTTCCCTCTTCAGCGTCAACACATTACAAAAGTGTTACTCGGGAGAAGGGATGTCTCGTCCCTTGCCGATGCGCGGCGAAAACCGGAGCGCGAAGCTCATCTCTTTCTCTTTTCATCGACAGGTGGGCCGAAGTCCCACCCTCCTTACCCCTCCTTACCCCTTGGCTCACCCCCGAGTGTCGGGAGCCTGGCCGGCCGATCCATCACCCGCCAGCTGATGGGCGGCATCCGGCAGCAGCAACGACAATCTCCGGATCGCCAGACAGCTACCAGTTTCGGAATCCACGTCCACGATCACGCCGCACAGCCGGACCGCTCCTTTGGCGATGGGGAAACGGGTGGGCATCCCCGATTTGAACCGCCAGACCACGGACTCGATGCTGCGTCCGAGCACCGATTCCTCAGGGCCGCACATTCCCGCATCGGTTAAATAGCCGGTGCCGCCGGGGAAAATATTCTCATCCGCCGTTTGCACGTGGGTGTGCGTGCCGACGACCAGCGAGACCTGCCCGTCCAGCATCCGGCCCATGGCGATTTTCTCGCTGGTGGTTTCCGCGTGCATGTCCACGACGATGGTGGTCACGCCGTCCGCGCGGAGCCGGGCGACTTCTTTTTCCACGGCGAGATAGGGGTTTTCCAACGGAGGCTGGATGAAAGACCGCCCCTGCACCTGAATCACGCCGATCCGGCCCTTCGCCGTTTCCAGCACCACGCTGCCCGCGCCCGGCGTGCCTTCCGGGTAATTCAGCGGCCGCAACAAGCGCGGCTCGGTCGGGAAATAATCGACGATTTCCTGCTGGTCCCACACATGATCGCCGGTGGTGAGGACTGCCGCGCCCGCGCGCAACAGGTCGATCGCGATCTTCGGCGTGATCCCCTTCCCGCCCGCGGCGTTTTCGCCATTGACGATGATAAAATCGAGCTCTTCCGACTGTTTGAGGAGCGGCAATTGTTCGATGACCGCCTTGCGCCCGGGCTCGCCGACCACGTCGCCGAGAAATAAAATACGAATCGCTGGCATATAATTGAATGATTGGGCGAAAAGCGCTCGCTCCTCAAGAAAGCTCCACATTTCCCCGCTCCCCGACAATCCTATTTCCCACATGAGCCGATTCTCCAAACGCCAGCTCCCGCTTTACCTCGTCGCCGCGCTTCTCGTGATGGTCGCCGCGCTGTGGCTATTCCGGCCCGCGCCGCCGCAGGCACCCCCGCGCCCCACGCCCCCGCCGCCCAACCCGCCCGCGCTCTCCCTGCTCGCCACGCCGCCGGATTGGAACGCGCTTGAAATCTATCAAAACACCATCACCCGCGGGGAGTTCGAGCGGCTTCTCACCACCGTTTTCACCACGGGAAATGCCTGGCAAAGCTGCATCGAAATCAATGACGCCGAGGCCCGCATCAAAACCGGCAACTCGCCGGCGGATGCGATTTTCCACCTCCGCTTCGCCCCTGCCGAAGCCGCCGCCCCGCGCCACTGGCGCACCGCCGGCGAGCTCCCCCCAGCCACGCCGGAAATGCCGCTGGCCGGGCTGAAAATCGCCATCGATCCCGGCCACATCGGCGGCGAATGGGCGAAAATGGAAGAACGCTGGTTCGTCGTCGGCAGCGGCACTCCGGTCGAGGAAGGTGAAATGACCCTGCGCGTCGCGAATTTCCTCAAGCCGCGTCTCGAAGCCCTCGGCGCGACCGTTTCCCTGGTCCGCGAAAAGCTCGAACCCGTCACCCCGATCCGCCCGCAAGCCCTCCAATCGCTCGCCCAGGACTCCAGCGCTCCGCAGGATTCCCCCGCCGCCCTGCAAAGACTCGCCGAGCGGCTCTTTTACCGCACTGCGGAAATCCGCTCCCGCGCCGATCTCGTCAACCAATCGCTCAAGCCCGACCTCGTCCTCTGCCTCCATTTCAATGCCGAAGCCTGGGGCGATCCCAACCAGCCCACCCTCATCGACCGCACCCACCTCCACCTTCTTCTCAACGGCGCCTACACCGACGAGGAGGTCCTGCTCGCCGACCAACGCTTCGCCCTTCTCCAGAAACTCCTCCAGCGCACCCACCAGGAAGAGGTCCTCGTCGGCACCACCGTCGCCAACACCTTCGCCGAAATCAGCGGGCTGCCGCCATACCTCTATCCGCCAGAATCGAAGAACGTCCGCTCCGTCGCGGGCCAGCCTTACCTCTGGATCCGCAACCTCCTGGCCAACCGGCTCTACGATTGCCCCGTCATTTTCATGGAGCCCTACGTCATGAACTCCACCCTCGACCACGCCCGCATCCAGGCCGGCGATTACGAAGGACTCCGGGAAATCTCCGGGGAAATGCGCCCCTCGATTTTCCGCGAATACGCCGACGCGCTCGCCCAAGGCCTGGCGAAACATTATTCGCTCGCCCGAAAGTCCGAGTAACGCCCCGATTGCCGCATTTCATCAAGAGGATGACGCAAATTGCGACTACAATTGATCCATTCTCCTTCGTATGATTCCCCGCATAAGCCCAACCATTTCCTCATGATGCCCCGCTTTCTCTTTCTTCTCGTCGCCCTCGCCCCTTCCCTCTTCGCGCAAGATGGCGGCCAACTTTTCACCATGTATTGCTCCGCCTGCCACGGAGCCGATGGCAAAGGCGGTCCCGGCGGCGCATTCCCTCCGCTCGCCGGAAGCCCGTGGGTCGCAGGCGCGCCGGATCTCGCCACCAAAGTCATCCTGCACGGCCTGCACGGCCCCGTCGAAGTCTCGGGAAAAACCTACAACCTCGAAATGCCGCCCCAGGGCGCGATGCTTCCCGACGACCAGATCGCCGCCATCCTCACCTTTGTCCGCACCTCGTTCGGCAACCAGGGCGGCCCCGTCACCACCGAGCAGGTGAAAACCATCCGCGCCGCCTCCAATGACCGCAAAACCGCCTGGACCGCCGCCGAACTCCTCAAACTCCACCCGCTGCCGCTTGAAAAAACCGCCCTCACCAACCTCATTTCCCAAGTCTATGCTGGCAGTTGGAAAAGCCTCCCGGATTTCACCGGCTTGAAAGCCCTGAACGGCGAGGAAGAGCACGACGGCATCATCAGCCTCACCGATTCCACCCTCAAGGAGAACTTCGCCATGGTCTGGCAGGGCGACTTCGTGGCCCCGGAAAATGGCGAATACACCTTCATCCTCGATGCCGACGATGCGGGCCGGGTCATCATCGATGGCAAAACCGTCACCGAAGTCAAAGGCATCGGCCCGATGAATGGCAGCCGCGCCAAACAAGGGAAAATCACCCTCACCCGCGGCCCCCACAAATTCCGCGCCGAGTATCTCGAATTCACCGGCCACGAAGGCATCGTCATCGGCTGGAAAGGCCCCGGCGTGAAAGATTGGAAATGGCTCACCGACACCACCGGAGTATCCTCCGCCCCCACCGGCCCGGTCATCCTCGTCGAGCCCGTCAACGGCCGCCCCGTCATTTACCGGAATTTCATCGCCGGCACCACCGCCCGCGCCATCGGCGTCGGCTTCCCCGGCGGATTCAATCTCGCCTACTCCGCCGACCATCTCGCCCCCGAACTCCTCTGGACCGGAGCCTTCATCAACGGCGCCCCCAAGTGGCTCGAGCGCGGCACCGCCAACAACCCGCCCGCCGGGGAAAATCTCGTCCAACTGGTGAAATCCCGCGCCCTGCCGACGGAAGCCCGCTTCCGCGGCTACAAGCTCGACCCCAACGGCAACCCCACATTTGCCACCCGCATCGGAGACCAAACCCTCCTCGACTCCTGGCACGCGGAATCCAGCACCCTCATCCGGAAGCTCAGCCTCAGCGGCCCCGGCGCATCGCGGGAAATCCTCCTGAGCGATCAACTCCCCGCCAAGCCCGCCGGCGCTCAGGATTACCAGTTCGGGGACAATCTCCACGTCCATCTGGAAGGCGCGTCCCTGCAATCTCAAAACGGAAAAACCACCATCAAGCTCGATCCCGGCCAATCCGCCACCCTCACCTACCGCTGGAAATAATCCTCATCGCTCTTCGTTCGTAGTCCCGGCTTCAGCCGGTCTTCTCTTCCGCCCGGCACGATCTGCAAAAACCAAAACCTTCCCGAAAAATGTTCCCCATCATCTCTTCACTTCGACGTTCAATGTTCATCGTTGGATGTTCGATGTTCCTCTTCCCAGCCCTCGCCCAAGCCGCCACCCAGGACGACTACTACACCCGCGAGGAAATCCCCCTCCCTCCCGGCGAGGTCATGGAAATCGGCTCCATCGCCCTCATGCCCGGGCAAAAAATCGCCGTCACCACCCGCCGCGGCGACCTTTGGATCTGCACCGGCGCTTACGGCGATGACCTGAGCAAAGTCACTTGGAAAAAATTCGCCCAAAACCTCCACGAACCGCTCGGCATGTTCTGGAAAGCCGGCTGGCTCTACCTCACCCAGCGCCCGGAAGTCACCCGCCTCAAGGACTCCACCGGCAGCGGCATCGCCGACACCTTCGAGACCGTCTGCGCCGACTGGGGCATCAATGGCGACTACCACGAATACGCCTTCGGCAGCGAGCCCGACAAAAACGGCGACATCTGGATCGTCCTCTGCCTCACCGGCTCCGTCAACGCCAACTCCGATTGGCGCGGCTGGTGCGTCCGCGTCACCCCCGAAGGCAAAATGATTCCCACCTGCTCCGGCATCCGCTCCCCCGGCGGCATCGGCTTCAATGCCACCGGCGATGTCTTTTACACCGACAACCAAGGCTTCTGGAACGGCTCCTCCTCCCTCAAATGGCTCAAGCCCGGCTCCTTCCAGGGCAATCCCACCGGCAACAAATTCGCCAAGCTCGCCAACTTCCCCGAGCCGCCCGTCACCGCCGACAAATCCCGCATCCTTACCGAGCGCCTCAAATTTCCCGCCTTCATCCCGCCCGCCGTCATTTTCCCCCACGGCAAAGTCGGCCAATCCCCCACCGGCATCGCCTGCGACCAGACCGGCGGCAAATTCGGCCCGTGGAAAAACCAACTCCTCGTCGGCGAGCAAACCCACTCGCAACTCCAGCGCGTCTGCCTGGAGCAGGTCAACGGCATCTATCAAGGCGCGGTCTTCAAGATGATCGAGGGCTTCCGTTCCGGCCTCATCCCCGTCCGTCTCGACCAAGAGGCCGGCATCCTTTTCGCCGGCGGCTCCAACCGCGGCTGGGCCTCCCAGGGTGGCAAGCCCTTCACCTTCGAGCGCGTCAAATGGACCGGCAAGACCCCGTTTGAAATCCAAACCATGACCGCCAACCC
>CAYXZE010000197.1:0-5264 GCA_964469395.1 uncultured Luteolibacter sp. | reverse complement strand
TCTAACCGACCAAATCCCCGATCGAGCCGAAGTCCGGGGAGAACAGGCGCTTGTAGGTGCGCGCGGCGTAGCCATCGGTCATGCCTGCTAGAAAATCGCAGACCAGTCGCGCCCGTGTGGATTCGTCGGGAGCTGCGGCGATTTCCGCGGCGGTGTCCGCAGGGAGGAGCTGGAAGTCCTGGCCGTCGATCCGTTGTTGGGAAATGTAGCGGGTGCCGAGCACGTCCCACAATTGATGGAGCATGCGGCTACCCTTGTGCTCCAGTTGTTTCAACTGCGGCGAGAGGAAGACGACTTCGAACGCGAGCCGCTTGAACAGGCTGGATTCGGCTTTCACGGTTTCATCGATCACCAACTTGTAGCGGTAGCGGTGGGTCGCGCCGCTCAGGAAATTCACGTCCGCCGCCAAGTGCGTGGACTGGATGTATTTGCCGATCCGCTTGCCGACAAAAGGATCCACGCGCTTTTTGCGGATCGCCCGCATCAGATCGCCGAGCGGGGAGTCGTCGGCGGTGGACTCGCCGTTTTTTTCCGCCCAGGATTCGATTTTCTCGATGTTCAAAAACCCGGCCCGCACGCTGTCTGATAGATCGTTGAGCGAGTATGCGGTGTCGTCCGCCCAATCCATCACCTGGCATTCGATGGACTTGAATTTGTCCCGCACCTTGCCTGCGGTGAGTTCCAGCGGGAAGTCGTTGCCGCCCATCGCCCAGTCGAGGTGGGAGTGTTGTTCGTCGTAAATGAAGTGATGCTCCGGCTGGTTTCCCAGTTCGGTCCACAGGGATTTGTATTTCAGCACGCCGTCGAGAAACGCGCGCGTGGGGTTCATGCCGCTGCGTTTCGCGGAGAAAATCCGGTCGGTGAGCAGGCGCAGCGTCTGGGCGTTGCCCTCGAAGCCGCCGTGGTCGCGCATCAGGTGGTTCAATGTCCGCTCGCCGGCATGGCCGAAGGGCGGGTGGCCGAGATCGTGGGAAAGGCAGATCGCCTCGACGAGGTCGGGATCGATGAAGAAATCGTCGCCTAACGGACCGTCGGGCTGGCTTTTGAGCCAGTAGGAAATGGACTTGCCGATCTGCGCGACTTCCAGCGAATGGGTCAGCCGCGTGCGGTAGAAATCATACTCGCCGCTCCAGAAGACCTGGGTCTTGTTTTGCAGGCGGCGGAACGTCGGTGTGTGGAGCACGCGGTCGCGGTCGATCTGGAACGGCGTCCGATAGTCGTTCCCGTCGCTGGCGCCCGAGCGCCGCTCCGTGTCAAAAGCCCCGTAAAAGCGGTTTAGCATTTGCCGGAGACTAGAGACGCGTGGCGATCCGGCAATCTCAACCTTCGAGCACCAAGCCGAAAGGAACCAACCGCTGGAAATCCGCGTGGTGAAAAGTCGCCAGCGACGCGCCGGAAATAATGGCTTACTATCACTGGCCGTTACCCGAGCATTTCCATCAGGTGGCCGAAGACGTCCGAGTTTTTCACCATGCCAGTGAAGCGGTCCGACTGCGGGCCGAGGGCGGAGAGGATGGTGGGGTCCGAGGTGTGGCTGGTGCCGGTCCAGCCGATGCCGGTGTGGTTGCCGGCGAACTGGCCTAACAGTCCTTCCGGCTTGCTGAGCTGCTCGTTCCACTCGATGACCGGGCGTTTCTCGAAAATATCGAGCAAGGCGGCGGCTTGGTCGGCCTTGAGGGTGAAATCGAGATGCTGTTTGACGAGCGCGGTGAGTTGATCGGCGGTGCCTTTGGTTTTCGCCCACTCGCCGAACAGGCGTTCGTGGGACGCTTTCATGCGGGTGATGCGGGAGAAGCGCCGGGTGCTTTCCGTGTAGCCGTTGCCCATGCCGTTGAGGCCGGGGTTGGCGTTGCCGTGATCGCTGGTGACCACGACGAGGATGTCGTCGCGCTGGCCGATCAGGGCGAGCACGGCGGCGAGCGCGTCGTCGAAGGCGAGTTGGTCGCCGAGCAGCGCGCCGATGTCGTTGAGGTGGGCGGCGTGGTCGATGCGGGCGCCTTCGATTTGCAGGAGAAACGGTTTGTCGCCGGCGAGGAAGCGGGTGAGCGCGGCCCGAGCCATTTCCGTGAGGGTGGGGACGGCGGCGGCCATTGCCGGGTTCTGGTCGCGGTCGATGGAGTAGGGGAGGTGGCCGCGGGTGAAGGTGCCGAGCAGTTTTTCCTCGCGAGCGGCGAGCAGGGCATCGCGGGTTTTCACGAAACCGTATCCCGCTTTTTGGAAATCTTCCGCAAGATCGCGTTTGTCGCTGCGGTCTTTTGGGTTGAAATGGCCGCTGCCGCCGCCGAGCGCGATGTCCACGCGGTCGAGGTATTGCGAGGCGATGGCGTCTTCATTGCCGCGATTGGAGACGGAGGCGGCGAATCCGGCGGGGGTGGCGTGGGTGATGGTGGCGGTGCTGACGAGACCGATGCGCGCGCCTTTTTGTTTTAAAACCGCCGCGATGGGGGTGATTTCCTTGCCGTCGGGGCTGATGTTGATCGCGCCGTTATTGACGCGCTGGCCGCCGCCCCAGGCGCTGGAGGCCGCGGCGGAGTCCGTGACCATCGAGTTCGCGGAGGCGGTATCCATGAAACCGCGGGCGGCCTTGCGGTTGTTGAGGAGCGACCACCATTGCGTGCCGCGCTGGCGGGTGAGGTGGGAATAGGCTTCAGCCAGGGTCAGCACGCCCGGGCTCATGCCGTCGGAAACCATGAAAACCACGCCGCGGACTTTACCGGCGGGCGTGCCGGTGGGTTCCGCAGAGGCTTTCGTCCCGGCGAGAAATGTGGCCGCTCCGCTTAAAGTGGCGGCCTTGAGCCAGTTCCGTCTGTCGATTTCGCAGCCGTCGCGTGATTCTGTTTTCATGGTCTTGGTGTAGCATGCCCGGAGTGCGGGGCAAGGTCGGGATACGGTGGTTTTGTGACGATCTTGTCACCCGGGACTTGCGCGGGTGCGTTTACCAATCCTCGGTGTCGGGTGGTTGGTGTTCGGGATTTCTGCATGGGCACACCAAAATGCCGGGCTCCGGGATCACTTCGTATTTCCACATGACCGTTCTTACCGGGCTGTCGGAAAAGAATCAACTTTTGAGAAAATCCAAGGGGATGGAAGGAAGGGGCAGGTCCGGCTTGCCAGCCTGCCGGGCGGTCACTAAGCATCCCCGCATGACGCACGATCCGGACCAACACGACTCGCTGGGAGCGATGTATTCCGACTATTTCCTCGATTACGCCAGCTACGTCATTCTCGAGCGGGCGGTGCCCCACCTTTTCGACGGCCTCAAGCCGGTTCAGCGCCGGATCCTCCACGCCATGGACGAGCTCGACGACGGGCGCTACAACAAGGTCGCCGGGATCGTGGGCAACACGATGAACTACCACCCGCACGGCGACCAGTCGATCGGCGCCGCCATCGTCGGACTCGGGCAAAAGGACCTGCTCATCGACACCCAGGGAAACTGGGGGAACACCCTCACCGGCGATGGCGCGGCCGCCCCCCGATACATCGAGGCCCGGCTCACGAAGTTCGCCAACGAAGTCGTTTTCAACCCGAAGACCACAAACTGGCTCCCCAGCTACGACGGTCGCCGCAAGGAGCCGGACACGCTGCCGGTGAAATTCCCGCTGCTGTTAGCGCAGGGCGTGGAGGGCATCGCCGTCGGCCTGGCGTGCAAGATCCTGCCGCACAATTTCCACGAACTCATCGAAGGGGCCATCGCCGTCCTGCGCGACCAGCCGTTCACGCTGATCCCGGATTTCCCCACCGCCGGCATCATGGATGCCTCGGACTACCGCGACGGTCTGCGCGGCGGAAAAGTCCGGGTCCGCGCCCGCATCTCCACGGAGAAAAAGGGCGTCCTCCGCATCACGGAAATCCCCTTCGGCACGACCACCGGCGGCTTGATGGAGTCCATCGTCGCCGCCGCGGACAAAGGGAAAATCAAGATCGCCAAGATCGAGGACAACACCGCCGCGAATGCCGACATCCTCGTCTATCTGCCCGCCGGAGCCGATCCCGAGCAGACCCGCGACGCGCTCTATGCCTTCACCGACAGCGAGCTCACCATTTCCCCGAACGCCTGCGTCATTTACGATGGCAAGCCGGTGTTCATGGGGGTTTCCGATATTCTCCGCCGCACCACTTTCCACACGCGGGATCTGCTCAAAATGGAGCTGGAGATCAAACTCGGCGAGCTTGCCGAGAAATGGCACTTCAGCTCGCTGGAAAAGATCTTCATCGAGAACCGCATCTATCGGGACATCGAGGAATGCGAAACCTGGGAAGCCGTGCTCAAGGCCATCGACGACGGCCTCAAGCCGTTCAAGAAACTCCTCAAGCGCGAGGTGACGGAGGATGATCTCGTCCGTCTAACGGAAATCAAGATCAAGCGCATTTCCAAGTTCGACTCCTTCAAGGCGGACGAGGAAATCAAAGGACTCGAAAAGAGCATCGAGGAAACTGAAAAGAACCTCCGCAACCTCACCAAATACACCATCAAATGGTATGAGGAGCTCGCCAAGAAATACGGCAAGGAGCGCGAGCGCCGCACCGAAGTCGCCTCGTTCGAGCGCGTGGACCGCATGCAGGTCGTCGCCGCCACCGAGACGCTCTATCTGGACGCCAAGAACGGCTTCGCCGGCTACGGGTTGAAGAAGGACGGCGAACCGGTCGAGAAATGCTCCACCATCGACGACATCATCACCTTCACCGCGGATGGCAAGATGCGCGTGATGAAGGTGGCGGAAAAAGTCTTCGTCGGCCAGAAACCGCTGCGCGTCGCCATTTTCCGCAAGGAAGAGGACCTCATCTACTCCATGATCTACCGCGACGGCCGCGACGGCCCCATCCTCGCCAAGCGCTTCACGGTCGGCGGCGTCACGCGGGACAAGGAATACGACCTCACCAAAGGCACGCCCGGCACCCGCGTCCTCTACTTCGCCTTCCACAAGACCAACGAGGAAAGCGCGGCGCAAATGCTGCTGGTTTATCTCAAGTCCGGCCTGCGCATGCGTAATCTCGTTCGTCCGCTGCACTTCGCCGAGTTCGGCATCAAGGGCCGCTCCAGCGGCGGCAACCTCGTCACCAAGCACGGCATCGAGAAAATCATCCGCGCGCCGAAGGATTACGATCCGACGCTGGGGGCGTGAGGAGTGGGGACACTCTTGTCCCCACAGGACGGTCCGGGTCACTTCGCTGTCATGAAGCGGGGTTGAAAACCTCCCCGGCGCTGACTAGCGTCCCGCATGGCCATCGAATCAATTGCCGGTTTTTCCCCTTCCATTCAT
>CAYXZE010000196.1:0-5266 GCA_964469395.1 uncultured Luteolibacter sp. | reverse complement strand
CTTTACCCGCCGGGTAGCGGTCGAGTTCCTTCTCTTTCAGAATCTCATCCGCCCGTTTCAGCAACGTGCCCCGGCAGAATTCGAGGATGTCCTCCGCATTCACCCGTCGGCTGGCGCGGTCCACCCGCCGGAACTGCTCCTCTGTTTCGAACAGTAGATCCAATCGGAGCGGAGGCTTTCCCTCCGCCAAAAGCACTTCCCGCGCCGCCTTTAAAAACGGCCCGCTGTCTTTCGACCCGTTGAGATACTGTTTCACGGTCCCTTCCGTGTAACCCGTCCGCTCGGCCAACCATTTCCGGGTCCGCCCGGTCGTTACCAAGAGTTTCTTCAGTTCCGCCGCAGAATTCACATCCGCAAAATTACGGCCACCGGAATTCCGGACGACTGGAAAAACGTATACGATATTGGCTATCACTATTTGCCATAAATTCTTTTGTTTTAATGGATTTATGGCCGTTTCTGCGGCATTCAGCCGAACGAAAATTATCCATTTTCGACTATCGCAAACCGTCCCGACTCTGTAGGCAAAGGCCTGCCGTGCCCATCGACCCCACCCAGATTCTCCCCGGACTCGCCCTTTCCGGCATCGAACCCGACCGCATCGTGCGGGTCAGCGGCATAACACTGGTGGGTAGCAAATTCCACGCAACCTCCGCCGGATGACTCCCTACCACGCGAAATACTACGCCCACGAACTCAGCCGGACTGGCGGAGACGGCGTGGATCGCATCGGCAGGGCGCTTTTCGATGCCACGGTCACGCTGAATCCGCACCAGATCGAGGCCGCCCTGTTCGCGCTTCGTTCGCCACTCTCTAATGGGGTCCTGCTCGCCGATGAGGTGGGCTTGGGAAAAACCATCGAGGCCGGGCTCGTGCTCTGCCAGTTTTGGGCGGAAAACCGCCGCCAGCTCCTCATCATCACGCCCGCCTCCTTGCGGAAACAATGGGCGCTGGAGCTTGAGGAAAAATTCAACCTGCCTTCTGTCATTCTCGACGCCCACTCCTACCGGGAGTTTCGGAAAGACGGGCATGCATCGCCTTTTGAGCAGAGCCAAATCGTCATCTGTTCCTACCACTACGCCGCGCGGCTGGAGGCGGAGATCAAGCCCATCATCTGGGATCTCGTCGTCATGGACGAGGTCCACAAGCTTCGGAACTGCTACCGCGAGAGCAATCGCCTCGGCCAGGCCATCCGCAGCGCCACCGAGGGTCGCAAGAAAATCCTGCTCACCGCCACCCCGCTGCAAAACTCGCTCGTCGAGCTCTACGGCCTGGCCTCGCTCATCGACGAGCGGCTGTTCGGCGATCTCCCGTCGTTCCGCACCCAGTTCGCGAATGCCGGGGGCGACCTCGCCTCACTCCGCGAGCGGCTCGCCACCTTCTGCCACCGTACCTTGCGCAGCGAGGTGTTAGAATATGTGAAATACACCCGGCGGAGGCTGCTCACCCGCCCCTTCACGCCCACCGAGCAGGAGCAAAAACTCTACGAAACCGTCTCCAGCTACCTCCAGCGCGAGGACTGCTACGCCCTGCCACACCGCCAGCGCCATCTCATCGTCCTGCTTGTTCGGAAAGTCCTCTCCTCCTCGCCCCGTGCACTGGCCGGGACTCTGGAGATGATGCGCGATCGGCTCCTCCGCATCCAGGAAGACGTGAAAAACAGCGCCAGCCTCTTCGATCAACTCCTTGCCGGGGACGAACTCGACGGTGACCTCCTCGATGAGCTGTTGGAAGACGCCGAGGATGCGGAAATTTCAGGCGACGAAGCCCCGCCGGAAACAGCCGCCGCCGATGAACCGGTCGATCCCGTAAAACTCAAAAAGGAAATCGCCGAGCTGGAGGATTACATCCGCTGGGCACGCGGCATCGGCGTGGACACCAAGAGCCTGGCCCTGCTCAAGGCGCTTGAGATCGGCTTCGGGCAAATGGCCAGCATGAATCCGCCCGCGCCGCGGAAAGCCGTCATCTTCACCGAATCCCGCCGCACCCAGAGCTATCTCAAGGATTTCCTCGAAGCCAACGGCCACGCCGGGAAAGTCGCTATTTTCAACGGTTCCAACAACGACCCGAATTCCAAACAGCTCTTCGAAACCTGGGCGGCGAAAAACCGCGACACCGGCCGCATGACCGGTTCGCGTCCCGTCGATTCCCGAACCGCCATCATCGACGCCTTCCGCGATTCCGCGGAAATCCTGATCGCCACCGAAGCCGCCGCCGAGGGCATCAACCTCCAGTTCTGCGCCCTCGTCGTGAACTTCGACCTGCCGTGGAACCCGCAGCGCATCGAGCAGCGCATCGGCCGCTGCCACCGCTATGGACAGGAGCACGATGTGGTGGTCATCAATTTCCTCAACCAGCGCAACGAGGCGGACCTCCGCGTCCACGAAATCCTCGAAACCAAGTTCCACCTCTTCTCCACGCTCTTCGATGCTTCCGACGACGTGCTCGGCCTCGTCGATGGCACCATCGACTTCGAGCGCCGGGTGCTGGAAATCTATCAACAATGCCGCTCCTCCGAGGAAATCCGGGAGGCGTTCGAAAAACTCCAACGCGACCTCGACGAGCAAATCCAGTCCCGCATGCGGGAAACGAGAAAGCTGCTCCTCGACCACTTCGACGAGGACGTCCACGACCGCCTGCAAGTCCGGCTCGACGGCGCAAAACTACAGCTCGACCGCATCGGTCGGCTGTTCTGGGCGCTCACCCGTTTCGAGCTGCGCGATCACGCGGATTTTGATGACGAGGAACTCGCCTTCGACCTCCGCGAGTCACCCGTCACCACCTGCCGCACGGGGCATTACCGGCTGATTCAAAAAGGTCGCGCCAACATCCCCGGCGAGTTCCTCTATCGGCTGAACCATCCGCTCGGCGAACACACCCTTGCCCAGGGGAAAGGCCACCCGTGTCCGGTGGCCGAGGTCGTTTTCGACATCACCGCCCACCCGGTCAGGGTCAGCGTGGTCGGGCAGCTCAAGGGCCGCTCCGGATGGCTCACGCTCCGCCACCTGCGTATCGATTCGCTCGACCGCGAGGAATACCTGCTCTTTTCCGCCTTCGATGACGAGGGCCGCGATCTCGATCAGGAAACCTGCGAGAAACTCTTCACCGTGGCTGGGACTTGCAGTCCCAGTTCTTCAACAGAGCCACCAGAACGACTCGCCCAAGAGGCGCAGCGCCACACCGCCGCCACACTCAACCGCTCGCTGGAAACCAACCACCGCCATTTCCAACAGGCCCGCGACCAGCTCGACCAATGGGCCGAGGACATGGAACTCGCCTCGCAGAAACAGCTCGAAGATCTGAAACGCCAGATTCGCGACCTCCAGCGCCGCTCCCGCCAAGCCCCCACGCTTCAGGAGGAAAAGGCGATGCAGGATCAAATCCTCAAGCTCGAACAAGCCAAGCGCCGCCAACGATCCCGCATCTTCGAGATCGAAGATGAGATCGAGGAAAAGCGCAAAACCCTCGTCGCCGCGCTGGAAGCCCGGCTCCAACAGAAAACCGAAACCACGCCGCTTTTCACCATCAGGTGGCGAGTCGCGTAGCCGCGCCCAAATTTCCCATGCCCAGCACCGCCAAGCTTCGTTCCACTCTCCTCACGAAACTCAAGGAACTTTTCCAACTCGATCAGCCGGACCTCGACTTCGGCTTTTACCGCATCATGCACGCCAAAGCGCAGCAGGTGACCGAGTTTCTCGAAAAAGACCTGCTGCAAGTGATTGCGGACACCTTCGGCACCATCGATGAAAGCCGCCGTGCGGAACTCCAGGCGGCTTACGACCTCGCCTTGAAAACCGCCCGCGACTTCGGCGCGCCCGACCCCGAAGCGACCGAACCAGTGAGAAAAGCCCGCGCCGCGCTTGGTGAACTCCAGGACAGCGCCACCCAGGAAGGCGAGATTTACGATCACCTCCACCGTTTCTTCGAGCGCTACTACGAGGATGGCGACTTCATCTCCCGCCGCTATTTCAGCCGGGAAACCGCCGGTCGAGCCGCGCCCTTCGCCATTCCCTACAACGGCGAGGAGGTGAAACTCCATTGGGCGAATGCCGACCAGTATTACATCAAGACCGGCGAATACTTCTCTAACTTCAGCGTCGATCTCGCCAAGGCCCCGGAAGCACCGGAGGAGATGAAACTGGAAAGCGCGGACAGCCTGCCCGTCCACTTCCGCGTCGTCGATGCCGCGGAGGGCGAACATGGCAACGTCAAGACTTCGGATGCCACCAAGCGCTTCTTCATCCTCCATGCCGAAGACCCCTTTGGCTTCGATGGGAAGAGCGGGCTCGAACTCCGCTTCGAATACCGCCCGGATCCCGACAAGCCGGAAAAATCCCAGGATGGCAAATGGCAGGAGGAACTCCGCGCTCGCGCCGTCGGGGAGTTGTTGGAAAAGCTGGCCGCTGTGCCGGAAGCTGCCGCGTGGCACCGCTTGCTCGCCGCCAAGGCACCCACCGAGGCGCACAAGGAGCGCACGCTGCTGGCGAAATACCTCCACCAATACACCGCGCGCAACACCGCCGACTACTTCATCCACAAGGACCTCGGCTCCTTCCTCCGCCGCGAGCTGGACTTCTACATCAAGAACGAGGTCATGCGCCTCGACGACATCGAGAACGAGGACGCGCCGCGGGTGGAAAGCTACCTTGCCAAGCTCAAGGTCCTCCGCGCCATCGCCCGCCAGCTCATCGCCTTCCTCGCCCAGTTGGAGGATTTTCAGAAAAAACTCTGGCTGAAGAAGAAGTTCGTCACCGAGACGAACTACGGCATCACGCTCGACCGTGTGCCGGAAGAGCTCTATCCGGAAATCGCCGGCAACGATGCGCAATGGGATGAATGGGAAAAACTCTACGCCATCTCCGCCGTCTTCTCTTCAGTCCAATCGGAGCGAACGACGATCACTCAGAATCGTAGTTCAAAGTTAAGCCGATCACTTTCTTCAGCCCCAACGGGGCGGACCATGGCAGCCCAGGGCAACGCCCTGGGTGAACTCGGGGAAATGGCCGCAGCCCTGAAGGGGCGATCTAACGATGGCGACGCTTCGGACGCCCCTTCAGGGCTCGAAGAAACCGGGGGTGGCACGGTCCCAGGGCGATGCCCTGGGCTGTCATCGGACGCCGCGTTGCGGCTAAGAGTGCTCCAGGCGCAACCGCACCTCGTGCTGGATACCCGGCACTTCCCGGAGGAGTTCAAGGCGCGGCTGGTGGAGAGCATCGAGAATTTCGATGAGCAGTGCGATGGGCTGCTGGTGCATTCGGAGAATTTC
>CAYXZE010000195.1:0-5315 GCA_964469395.1 uncultured Luteolibacter sp. | reverse complement strand
AACCAGTCAGAACGAATCCTCCTCTAGATATTCGCTAACAGTTTGAATCCGCCAACATCCCAATGAGAGTTCCACTCCCTGTCGCAAAGAAAACCATACTGGATAAATTCATAGATCTGATGTTTCGTTTCGGGAAATCCTTCTCGGGATTTCTGACAGTGATTTTCCTAATTGGGATCCTGCTGAGCATGCTGTTTTTCGTGTTCCATCTGAGATCGTCATTTGAAGTTCCGACCTATGCACAAATTGCGACATCTTCGGAGACCGGAGACGATCATGAGGGAGAGGTGGATTCTGCTGATCTTGATGACCGGAGAAACGTGGAAAAACGCTTTGGCGACGATGTTGCCGCACTCGTGAAGGAATATTCGCTGGGCGACTCGGCTTATGACAAGCTGCTTGTCATGATTCGCAATTTTGAGATGGATTATCGCAAGGCTTATGTTTCGGGATTGAAGGATGCGTTGGCCGATGCCGCCAAGGCGAAGAAAAACAAAGACGTTAAATATCCGCCATCCTCAATTGAAGTAGTCGGAAAATATTCCGTGGCATTCGAGGAGGCAATGGAGAAGGCCGTGGAGTCAAAGGCGAAAAACAATAACATCCGGTGGATCGCCCTTGGTTCCGTTCTTCTCTGCTGTTTCATGTTGTTCATGATGCTGATCATTCCCGCGCTCCTGAAAATCGAGGAGAACACCCGTAAGTCTCTCGCCTGATCTTCCTCGCGAGTGATATATGTTACTTGCGTAGAAAGTGACATATATCTTATCTCAAGTAATCAGAATCTAAATAAACTATCAAAATAAAAAAACATGAATATTCAATCACGCCGCCGTTTGAAATCCTTGTGTGTTTCCATCGCTTTTCCCGCAATCATGATGACTGGAGTCATGTATGCAGATGATCTGGATGACTTGCTCGCTCCCACGAAATCCGGCGCAGGACTAGTGGATGACAGCGCAATCGAGGCATGGAATGGCGTGGTGGACGCATTCAGGAGAAATGACCTCGTAAAAGCCAGGGAATTGGGAGCCGCGTTTCTGGATGCCAAGCATAAGACCAGTCCTTATCAATTGCTAGGTGTTCAAGTGATGATGGATCTCGCCAACGTCGACAATCCGACGGTCACTCGCGATGTCGGCCTTACTTCAGAAATGAAACGACTGATGTCCGAGCGCGACGCGCTAAGAACCAAATACGCGAATCTACAGAGGATGGTGCAAGATGCGGATGCCAGGATCAACAAGTTGACTAACAATCGAAAGCAAGGAGTTCAGCCAGGCACGGCCGCCTATAGGGAGTGCGCACGTGCGGCACAGGAAATCCAGGCTGCCAGTGCGGAAATGGCCGCCATGCAATCCGCGATCGAGGCAAACAAGGTGAAAGTTGACAAGGTCGAGGTGGGGGCCAATGAGAATCTTAAGAATGATACTTTGAAACTCCTAGACATGCTTATCGAAGCCGATGAAATCGAAGCCGCCTTTGCGATTACGAATGTTTTCACTAGAGTTGCGGGGAATGATTTGGCCGTGGCCAAAAAGCAGCAGGATGTCATCAGGCTGCAAGAAGACCAGAGGAAAGCCGCTAGGATCGTAACGATTGTCACGACTGAAATCGATCCGCTGATCACTGCCGGCAAGGGCGAGGAAGCGCAGACACGCCTGGAAACGATGATTGTCAAGGTGGAGGCCAGCGATCAAAGTGATTCCGTCAAAAAAATGGTGGTGGCGAAACTCAAGGCTCTCGCTGTTCAGGTGGCTTCCGCGAAGAAAATCGAGAGTCGCGATCAAGCTGCGAGTGCGGCGGAAACGGCTGAGATAGGAGTAAGACTAGAGGAGTTGGAACGCAAATTGGGGAAGGCGCAGGATTATTTGGGAACTATCATTCGTTCGATTGAAGGATTCTCCGACTTCAGCAGCGAGTTCAAGGCCGAGTCCGACAAGGAAGCCATCGCTGCTACTCTAAAGGAAAAGGTGAAATCCGGCGCCGTCAGCAAAGAGAAAGTGGACAATTTGATTAAGGTTAAGTCCGAGCATGTGGGAATTCTTCGCGAAGTGAAAATTCTTGAATCGAACGCATCAAAACTCTCCATCGTTCAAAAGGGGAAGCTCGCGAATCTGCATGCCACGGTTCAAGCCGCTCTGGATCTTCTCCAATAGGTATCTTTTAGGTTCGGCAAAAATAAAAAATGGAAAATATGAAATACGATTGGGAAAATTGGAACTTCGGAGGCAGGATTATCTTCGTTGCCGCATGTGCGGCAATCATGTCCATTGTCATGAAATGGGTTGATATAGGTATTGCATCGCAAACAGGGTTCTCCCAAGGTACTTTTCTGCTTCTCGGTCTTTGGGTGTATCCAGTTCTCATGATTTTCAAAAATAAAGTGATTGAAAAATCATGGGGACTTGCATGTTCGATTATTTCTGTAGTCGGTACGCTTGGTTATATTTCTTCAAAATCCATAGATCTTTTTGGCGAAACAGTAAATGTTGCGGCAAATGGAGCATGGCTATTCCTGATTGCATCGGTTGCGCTTGTTGTCGGTGTCGTCAAATACACGCCGGGAAATATCAGTAAAAATAACTCCGAACCGGGCGCTGGAAGTAACAGTTAACGCCATTTGCGGAAACGCCCGGTCCCTGTGATCCGGCGGGCTATTTGTTTTTCATGACTGAAATTCCAACTCTCACCCGCCCCAAGGATTCAAAACCGCCACTTCGTCCGGAAAGTCACCGGTATTGCGGGTGACCAGGGTGAGTCCGTGTTGGAGGGCGGTGGCGGCGAGAAGGCTGTCCATGAGAGGGAGTTTGCGTCCGGCGCGCTGGTGTTTGGCATAGAGGCGTCCCCAGGTGCACATGGTGTCGGCGTCCATCGCCAGCAGTCGGTTGGCGGCCCAGCGTTCGATGCGCTGATACCATCGTTCGATTTCGTTCCGGCGGTTTCCCTGATCCATGAGATGGACGCCTTTGAGCATTTCTCCGAGGGACAAGACACTGACATGGAGCTCCGCGTCGTGATCACCGAGCCACTGGATGACGCCCGGATCCGGATGGGTCTTGGAAGACTCGCAGAGGACATTGGTATCAAGCAGATAAGGCATGGCAGGTTATTTGAAGTCGAGATCACGCGCCGGTGTGGGATCTCGCTCAATTTGCCAGTCTTTCACCGGACAGTCCTGGAGGATGTCCACGAGTTTTTCGGACGGCTGGAGGTGGGCATAGGCCTCGGCCGAAAGGACCACCGCCACCGGCTTGCCGTGACGGGTGATGGTCTGCGCTCCCTGTCGCAGAGCGGAGTCCACCAACTCGCTGAGCTTGTTTTTCGCGTCTTGCAGTGGCCAAGTTGCGTTCATGGTTGAAAAATAACCTTAAAATCTAGCTTGTCTAGATGTTTTCTGAAATAAAAACCGTTGGCGAACCCGGGTGATGCGGGATAGCGGGCATGTTTGCCCCTACGCCCGGCGCAGATAGTCGGGCACCTGGTCGCGCTGGGAGGCGGGCGGCAGGGCGGCGCTGGCGAAGGAAATGACGGCACCGATACCGGCGGCGTGCGCGCCGCCGAGACGGGGCTCGACCTCGAACTCGGGGAAGCGGTAGCGCGCGCGGCGGCGCAGCCAGTGGCTCAAGCCAAACGCGAGCGTGAGGACGCCGGACAGGATGGCGGCGGGAATCTTGAATCGGTGGGCAAGGTCCTGCAGGAAAACCAGTCGGACGGATTTGGCGGCGGCCTGGTCGTGGGTGGCGGTCCGGGAGGGCGGGGGCGTGTTGCGGGTGACGGCGGGACCGTTGGCGAGCAGGCGTTCCATCCAGTAGATGCGGATGGACATCTGGGTCAGGAATTTTTCGAGCTGCTCGGCGGGTTTGGTTTTTTCCAGCGATTGAATGATGGAACTTTCCAGCGCGCGATTTTGTTCCGTGGCGGAGATGGCGTCGGTGATGGACGGGCTGAGGTGAATGACGGAGCGCTGGGGTGCGCCGAGATAGTAGTAAACCATGGCGGCCGGCCGGCCCTCGGTGAAGAAACGCTCGATCAGTTCTTCTTCGCGGACTTCACTGGGGATTTCCTGATCGCCGCCGATGATGTAAACGAAGAGATCGATGGAAGAGTCTTCGGCGTGATCGTTGAGAAACTTGAGGCAGTTTTGGGAATCGGCGGGGGCGAGCAGGTTTTGCGGATCGATGAGGAACGTTTTGGGGCGTTCGGAGAAATAGGCGTTCAGGAATTTTTCGGCGATGGGGAGGTAAGGCGCGGGGTCGTCGGCGATTTCCTCCGGCGTGGGCGGCTCGAGCTGGAGGGGTTCGGGCACCGATCCGTCCGGCGCGGGATCATCGGTGAGAAGGGTGGCTCCGGCGATCCAACCGGCGGCTTCGTGGTCGGCGCGCTCGGTGCCATTCCACGCGGGCATCAGCGGCTGGCCGGAAGCGAGCGCGGTCATGGTTAGAAGCGCGGCGGCGGAGGAGAGGATTTTCATCGGCGGACCTCCGTGGGTTTTTCCTCGGATGGGGCGGGGCGGTGGCCCGCGCGGATTCGGGAGACGCCGTCGCTGATGTGCGCGGGAGGAACGACCTTGCGTTGGAAATGCTCGGGATCGCGCCGCGCCTGGCGGCTGCGTTTGCGGAGAATGCCGTCGAGGTGGTCGAGGCAGCGCAAAAGGCCCTCCGCGTAGCGGCCTTCCAGCCAGTAGGCGTGGGCGCGGGAGAGGCATTCGAAGGTGTCGGACTCTTCAAGAAACGGGTCCAGCAGGTAGCCGAAAACGATGCCCGCGGCCTTGGACTCCGGATCGATGGTGATGAGGATGCCGGCTTCGTTCGGCTTCCGCACCGGCACGTCCTCGAAGGCGGCGCGATTCAAAAGCCAGAAGCCGAATTGCCGGATGTTCGCCACCTCGCCGAGTGATCCGGTGTAGATGGCCACGAAAAGCTGGGGAAAGCGGGTGCTGATTTTTTCCATCGCGGCCTCAACGCGCGGGCGGTCGCCACGGCGGAGAATGCCGGCGCTGTCAGTGAGGCGGCGGAGCCGCACGTCCTCATTGCCGAAGCGCGCGTCCGCATCCGCCATCGAGAAACCGCAGTGGGGGCAGGACGCCGCCGCGCGGTGGATTCGCTGGACACATCGGGGGCACTTCATGGTTAAAAAGGAGGCATTCTTCTACGGGAAACGCCGTATTTCGTCAAAGCGAATCCTTAAGAAAGGTGAAATAATCGCCTCCCGGCAATTACAATCTCCGCCGGATTTTAAAGGTTTCCAATCTCCTGAGGGCCGCTAGCTTCCGGTCCCCTGTTACTTTCCATCTCATTATGAAACCGCCGCCA
>CAYXZE010000194.1:0-5383 GCA_964469395.1 uncultured Luteolibacter sp. | reverse complement strand
AAGTGAACTGCACGCGCCAACCAATGGCATTGGCTGTGCCAACCCATTTAAAAAACGAAACATGATGAGCTTCTCGACTATGAGCGCTCTTTGGCAATGTCGATGAAAACACATCCCGGGCCATCTCATGGTGGCATGCCCCACTCCGGTATCAATTTGCCCTCATCAAAGCCTTTCTTGCGAGCGAAGTTCGCCTACATCATACTGAACACCCCAACGCCTTGTTGCCCTCGTTCCACTCACGCCATGCGGGGTGCATCCGCCTCCTCCGGCGGATGTTTTTTCAGAAGCCGCTACAAGTGGTAGAAGCATTCGCCTCGTGGCGCTGTCCCGGTCAACCTCGGGAAATCCTGCTGCGTGCCCGGGCGGATTTCCGGCAAGAACTCGGTAAGGAATGCGACTCGAACCATGCGATGCGGGAAGCTGGAGCGAATTCGTCGACGAGGCAATCGGATCGAGATCCTCCCGTCGATGTCATCGGCAGGATTGGCCCTTGGACTGCGTGCAGCCTGCTGCCGCTTTGGGTGTTGCCAGCCTGCTGGCGGGGAGAGGGTTTGTTCGCTCGGAAGATTTCTTGGCATGCCGCAGCAGGCTGCGAGCATCAAAGCGGCAGCAGGCTGCACGCAGTCCAAGGGGATTGGCATCCCCGCCATGAGATGGCCCGGAAATTCGTCAAGTGCCAGTCATTGGGGCTTTGGGGAAATGCTGAACAATCGCCCCTGTTCGGGCTGTTTTGTCTTCCTTCATCACGGCGTTCGTCCCTGCGGCACCCTGCGTCTCCTCAAAACTCCCCCGCGGCAAAGTCGATGAACCGGCCAGTCGCCCTGAAGCCGCTGGTGGGCGGGGAGAGGCGGGAGGGGAGTTGAAACCAGGTGGTTTTTTCCGGGGAATGGCCTCATTTCCCGGCGCGAGTGCCTTTACGCCGTCCCCGGATTGAATATTTCCCGCCGCCCAATCGCTCGACAGTCTTGACATTCGAGGCCGCTTCAGTGACTTCCGTGCATGGCTACTAAGAAAACCACATCCGTAAAAGACCGGTTCTCCAAGACTCAGATCCTGGATCACATCGCAGCAAGCACCGAACTCAGCCGCAAGCAAGTGGCTGCGGTTCTGGACAGCTTGGGCGATGTCATCGAAGCGCACGTCAACAAGAAGGCCGTCGGTGAGTTCGTCCTGCCCGGTTTGCTGAAGATCAGCACGGTCCGCAAGCCGGCGACCAAGGCTCGCAAAGGCATCAATCCTTTCACCAAGGAAGAAACGACGTTCAAGGCGAAGCCTGCTTCCACGGTCGTCAAAGTGCGCCCGTTGAAGAAGCTCAAGGACATGGTGCTCTGAGGACGGTTTCCGGCTGCGGCTTGACCACAGCCATTTGACAATCCGCGCGGCTCCCCGGTTAGACCGGGGGGCCGCGTTTTGTTTTTACATGTCATGTTCCTTCCTCCGCCACATCCATTGTGGTTGAAATTTTCCCCATACTTACCGCCTTCCTTAAAAGAGACCGCGCTTCCCGCTTGCGCCTTTTCCCCGGGAAATGAAAGCTCTGCCCGTGCTCAAAACCCTCAGTGATCGTTTCGGCCATGCCGCGTTTCGCGACGGCCAGGAGCCCGTCATCCGGGCGCTGCTAGACGGCCGCTCGGCCCTCGCGGTGTTTCCCACCGGCGGCGGGAAGTCGATCTGCTATCAGTTGCCCGCGCTGCTGCTCGACGGCCTCACCCTCGTTATCTCGCCGCTCATCGCCCTGATGCGCGACCAGGTCGAGGCTCTCGCCGCCAAGGGGATTTCCGCCGCCCGCCTCGATTCCACGCTGGATGCGGAGCAGGTGCGCGACGTTTACGAGCGCCTTGAAGCCGGTTCGCTCAAGCTCCTTTACGTCGCCCCCGAGCGTTTCGCCAACGAGGCCTTCCGCCAGCGGCTCAAGCGCCTGCCGATCCGGCTCGCCGCCATCGACGAGGCGCACTGCATTTCCGAATGGGGACACAACTTCCGCCCGGATTATCTCAAGCTCGCGAAAACATGCCGCCGCCTGAAAATCCCGCGCGTGCTTTGTCTAACGGCAACCGCCACGCCCAAGGTCGCCCGCGACATCCGCAAGGCGTTCCGCATCGCCGCCGCCGATCACGTCCAGCTCAGCTTCCACCGCGCGAATCTCGATCTCCGCGTCACGCCCTGCGCCGCGGCGGAAAGGAAAGCCCTGCTGTTGGAGAAACTCACCGCCGTCGATGGCGCGGCCGTGGTCTATGTCACCCGCCAGGAAACCGCCGAGGAAGTGGCCACCTTCCTCGCGAAGAACGGCCTGTCCGCCCGCGCCTATCACGCCGGGCTGCCCGCCGGGTTCCGGGCGGACGCGCAGAACGCCTTCATGGCCGGCGAGACCCGCATCATCGTCGCCACCATCGCCTTCGGCATGGGCATCGACAAATCCGACATCCGCGCCGTCTTCCATTACAACCTGCCGAAAAGCCTGGAAAACCACACTCAGGAAATCGGTCGTGCCGGGCGCGACGGCCTGCCCGCACGCTGCGAGATGCTCGCCTGCGGCGACGATCTAACCGTTCTTGAGAATTTCATCCACGCCGACGCCCCGTCGCCCCGCGCCCTCGGCAACCTCATCGACCGCGTCCTCCGCCTCGGCCCCGTGTTCGATGTCTCGCCCTACGAACTTTCCACCATCTGCGACATCCGCCCCGGCGTGGTCGCCACCGTCATGACCTATCTGGAGATAGACGGCATCATCGAGGCCACCGGATCGTTCTACGCCACCTACCGCGTCAAACTCCTCAACACCCGGGAAAAAATCCTCGCCGGCCGCGCCCCCGCCGAACGGAAATTCATCCAACAGCTTCTGGACGCCGGGGAAATGAAACGCTGGTGGCTCTATTTCCAGCCGACGCTGTTAGCGGAGAAATTCGCCACCCGCCGCGAGAAAATCGTCGGCACCCTCACCGGTCTCGAAGCCGCCGGCGACATCATTCTCAGCGTCTGGGGCGTCCGTCAGGGCTATCAGGTGAAAAAGGATCCCGGCGATCTCAAGGCCCTCGCCGCCGCGCTTGTCGGAAAATTCCAGTCCCGCGAGCAGTCCGACCTCGCCCGTCTGCAAAAAGTGTTAGGCATTTCCGCCCACCGCGGTTGTCTCACCGGCTACCTCACCAAACACTTCGGCGAAATTCTGGAAAAACCCTGCGGCCACTGCGACCGCTGCCGGGGTGTGCCCGCCAAAGCCATCAAGCGTCCAAATTACCGCCGGGTCAGTGACGAGGAAATCGCCGATGTTAGATCGCTCGTGAATGAAAAACACGCCGCGCTCGCCACACCGCGCCAGCTCGCCCGTTTCCTCTGCGGCATGGCGAGTCCCGCCGCCACCCGTGCGAGGCTCACGCGGCACAACGCCTTCGGCCTGCTCGCGGACCTGCCGTTCGCCGAGGTGCTCGCCATCGCGGAAGCGGCGTGAGTCCAAGGAGTGGCGGAGGGATAGCGCCAGTCGGTGTCCGCCGAGGGCTTCGTTGCAGGCAGATCATTCAGGGAAGGATCAGGGCTTTGTCCTCATCGGAGATCAAGGGACTGGCCGCCACGCCTTCAATCAGTTTTGCCAGCAGTTCCGGTGGAAGATCCCTCTTGTCCTTCACTTCCTTTTTGATCCATTGCTGGCAAAGCTCTTCGATCGATTTGTTAAAGAGCTTGTTGCAGTCGATGCATGAATCCTTGCTGAAGTCGTCATAATCAGCCTCGTTGATTTCAACAAGCGATGCGGCGGGCAGATTTTTTCTGGTGATGCGGTTTCTGGCCTTTTCAAGTTGCGAACTTGCGACGAGCAGCAACAGAAGCCGGTCGCGGAGAGGATTGCGATTGAGGACGACGAAGTAGTGAGGGGCTGCGGATGTGAGTCCGCGCTCCGCCATGTAATAGACGGTCCCTTGTCTCAGCGTCAGCCGGATTTCGTAGGGGATCTGCACAAGTCCGGTTGATTTCAGCTCCAGATGCTTTCAATCGCGTGCATTTCCGCAAGCTCATCCCGTAGATCCTCCGCATCCTCCGCGCTCAAGGGCGGGAGCTTGTCCACACTCGCTTCCGGATTCTGGAGAAAGTCGCTGTAGTGCATCTGACGACGCGTGGCCTGGCCGGATTCCAGTGCGGCCTGATGTTGGAGCCACTCCGGAAAACGATGGGTCTCGTCCGCCAGTTGGAATTGATCAAGATGCCGATAATTTTCCCAGGCGAACTCCAAGGCCTCTACATCGGATCGGGACAAGACCCGGGTGTCCACCGCCGAGATGGAGGAAAAATCATAATCTCCGTCCCGGCATAGGAATTGGGAACGATACTCGTTTTCCTCAGGTGCGGTGAACTCTTCCTTCTCGTTCAGGAGATTGAGGCACGCCGATGCGACCGGCCCGAATTTCATGGCGAAATAGGTGTCGTTGGTGACCGGACGACCGTATTTCCGAAGATGCTGGCGGTCGGCGAAATAAACCAATTTCAATGCCTTCATCTTGTTCAGCCGTCCGCCTGAGGCCGCGGCGAAGAAGTTAAGTGCCTGAATGGCTTTCTTATGGGAAAAAGAGAGTTGCATAATCTTAGGAGCAGGAAGATTTACCTGAGAAAATGGATCGCATGCGAAGACCGGGAAGAGGCTCGGAAGTCAACGTCAGATGACAACGCTTGCCGGGAGATACACGGTTTTTCCGCCATCTGACAAGGACTCATTTGACGGGTGGTTTTTCGCCAATCATCCCCCTGGGTGTGTTTTCAGAAAACGCGCCAGTCGGTGTCCGCCGCTTCTTGTCTTGAATCTTGCGTCTTGCCGTCTTGCGTCTTGTCGATTCAGCCCTTGCTTGTCCTGTGTCCCGGTGTCGCGAGGATCTCGATGTAAACCGAAGCGCACTGGCTGGCCGCCGCCTGGTCGATGGCGGGGATGATTTCCTCCACATGTTTGGTTTCCGGAGTGGCATCGCCCTGGCCGACCTTGCAGTTGAAATCCCAGAAATCCACACCCTCGGGCAGCGCTTTCTTGCGCTCGCGCTTGAGGTATTTCCGCACGTCGCTCTTGATTTGCTCGATCACCCGGGCCGGCTGGTGGTTCGGCGCGGTGAGGGGAAATGTCTTTTTCATGTCGCTGCTTGTGGTCCGGGCGGGGGATTTTTGTCTAGAAGAAGGTGCGGGAAATCCCGGGTATTTCTCCTGACGCGAGACGTTCGTGGCGGAGAATGGGGCCGGTTTGGCGTGAAATTCCGTGAATTCCGATGGTTTCGGCCCTGAAGATTGACGGGTCGCGATTCGCATGCACAATCCCGCCGCCGGGCGGAAGAGCCGCATCGGTATTTCAAATATTGTCATGACCACCATCGCCATCAACGGATTCGGCCGCATCGGCCGCCTTGTCTTCCGT
>CAYXZE010000193.1:0-5404 GCA_964469395.1 uncultured Luteolibacter sp. | reverse complement strand
GCGGCCTGGCGGCCGAGCTGGGTGACCTGGCGGGCGTTGAACCAGGCATCAATGAATTGCCTGCCCGCCTCGGTGGTGCCGAACTGGATGATGAGGTCATCGAGATCGGAAAATTTCTCCTCAACCGCGCTGAACTGGCCGGAAAGGCCGCCGATGAGGGTTTTGCGCGTGGAACGGACTCCGGCCGGCGCGCCGACGGCGGTGGCGTAACACTCCCACAAATCATCGACGTGCGCGAAAAAGGCGGGGGTGATGCCGTCTTTGTGGCCGGGAGCCGGCTGGCCGGGTTCACTGGAAACCGTGAGTGGCTCCGCGAGTTCGAGGACGATTTCCCCGACTGCCGCGAGGTTGGCGGCGCGGGCGTCGCTCAAGGCGCCGGGAGTGAGGTTCACCTTGGCGGCGTCTCCGGTGCGGCCTGCCCGTTTCATGAATTGATACGTGGCGCGGGAAAGGATGTGGAGCTGCTCTTCGAAATCCGCACGGAGCTTGCGCAGGGCGGATTCCGTCGCCCCGGCTCCGGGAGCGCCCGGCTCGGTCCTCACGCTGCCGAGAGCCGCGATCCCGGCCCGGATCAGGGCGAGTTCCTCGGTGAAACTGAGCGGGGTGTTGTTTTCCCAAATAGCCTTGTTCGCAGGGGCGTCCGCAACTTCAAGGGTGGCGAGGAAACTGCTTAATTTGTCTGATAGCGTGCTTTTCATGGTGGTGAGAGGACGAGCACCCGGGGGGAATAGACCAGGGTGAATTGCGCGAAGAGCCGGAGAATGTCAATCTCCTCGATCCCGAATCGTCGCTTTCGAATACTCGCCGGCATCCCGCGGACTTTCAGAACCAACCCGTCACCCTGCGGGAAATTCATCGGCGTGCCGATGCTCCCGGCCGGCGGATTTCCCCTTCCGAGCAAGTTTTCGGCGCTACCAAACGTAGAGTTCTCGGTTTAGCCTCCGGCGACGCCGCCTGGCAGCCAGATTTTTCCAGCATCACATGAAATTCGCCTGTTTTCTTTTTCCCCTCGCCCTGGTCGGCCTGTGCGGTTGTGGTCCGCATCCTTCGTTCGCCCGCAACCCGTTGCCATTACCGGCGGACTGGAAAAACGCCTCCCGTTTCCCCGTCGCGTCCCCCGCCAGGGATCTCTCGCGCTGGTGGAACCGCTTTGACGATCCCACGCTCAGCCGGATCATTTCACAGGCGCTGCAAAACAGCCCGGACATGGCCTCGGCAACGGCCCGCATCCGGGAGTCCCGCGCCCGGCGCGATTCCGAAGCCGCCTCGCTTTTCCCGTCCTTGGGCGGATCGGCTTCCGCCAATTCCAGCGCGACGAAACGGGAAGGCTCCGCCAGAATCTCGAACACCTCCTATTCCGCCGGTCTGAACGCCTCGTGGGAGGCCGATCTTTTCGGAAAAAACCGCAGCTCGGTGGAAGCCGCCTCCGCGCGGCTCGGTGCCAGCGAGGAGAATTTCCACTCCGTCCAGGCCGCGCTCGCCTCGGAAATCGCCATCGCCTACACCCATCTCCGCGTCAGGGAGGCCAGCCTCGAAGTCCTCCGCCGCACGATCAAGAGCCGCGAGGAAACCTATCAGCTCGCCAGTTGGCGCACCCAGTCGGGCGAGGCGGATTCGCTCGAATCCAGCCAGTCGCTCAGCAGCCTGGAACAGGCCCGCGCCGCCGTGCCGTCGCTCGAACAAGCCATCGCCCAGGGAAAAAACCTTCTCGCGCTGCTGGCAGGCCACCCCCCCGGCGCGCTCGACGGCATGCTGGCATCCGGGAAACAAGCCATCCCGAACCCCGCCCGCAGCCTCGCCGTCGGCATCCCGGCGGACACCCTGCGCCAGCGCCCGGATGTCCGCATCGCCGGCTATCAGCTCCTCGCCGCCGCCGCCGCCACCCGCGCCGCGGATGCCGAGCGCTACCCGTCGCTCGATCTATCAGGCTCGCTCGGCCTGAACTCGCCGGGCTCCGGCAAGCTCTTCAACCCGCAAACCGCCACCGCCGGAGTCATCGCCGGCATCAGCAGCCCGATCTTCGACGCCGGCCGCATCCGCTCCAACATCGAGGCCGCAAGCGCCGCCGAGGAACAGGCGTATCAGGCTTACCGCGCCACCGTCCTCACCGCGCTTTCGGAAGTCGAGGACTCGCTCATCGCCTGCCGCCGCAGCACCGAGCGCATGGAGATTTTGGAAAAAGCCACCGCCGCCGCCCGCGAGGCGGACCAACTCGCCCGCCAGCGCTACCAGGCCGGCGTCACCGACATCCTAACCGTTCTCGATTCCCAACGCGCCCTGCTCGGCCTGGAGGACAGTCTTTTCAACGTCCGCTCCGACCGCGCCACCGCATTCATCCAGCTCTACAAAGCCCTCGGCGGCGGCTGGTCATAAACCCTTTTCCCCACGCATTCCGATTCATGAAACAAGACGCATCCGGCGAGCAGCTCGCCGACATCATCGCCAGCGCAAAACCCCGCCATCCGGTTTGGAAATGGGTCAGCGGACTCCTCATCGCCGTCCTCGCGATCGGCGCTTGTCTGTATTTCACCCGTAACGGGAACAAGGAAGCCGCTCCCGTTTACAACACCACCGAACTCACCCGCGGCGAGCTCTCGCTCATCATCACCGCCACCGGCAACCTCGCGCCGACCAACCAGGTCACCGTCGGCAGCGAGCTGTCCGGCACGGTCGCGAAAGTGTTCGTGGACACCAACGACACGGTGAAAAAAGACCAGCCCATCGCCGAGCTCGACACCGCCAAGCTCACCCAGCTCACCGAGCGCAACCGCGCCCTCCTCTCCGTCGCCAAGGCCCGCATCAGCCAGGCGCGGGCGACATTGTTAGAAAGCTCCGCCACGCTTTCCCGCCTTCAGGAACTCCACCACCTCAGCGGCGGCAAGACCCCGTCCAAGGCGGCCATGGACGCGTCCGTCGCCGGCGTGGAACGGGCCCGGGCGGACCTTGAAAGCGCGCAGGCCTCCGTCGCCCAAGCCGAGGCGGATCTCAAATCCACCGAGCGCGATCTCTCAAAAACCGTCATCCGCTCGCCCGTCGACGGCATCGTGCTCACCCGCTCCATCGAAGTCGGCCAGACCGTCGCCGCCTCATTCACCGCGCCCGTCCTTTTCCTCATCGCCGAGGATCTGCGGAAAATGGACCTCGTCGTCACCGTCGCGGAAGCGGACATCGGCCGCGTGGCAAACGACCAGCCCGCGACTTTCACCGTGGATGCCTGGCCGTCCCGCACCTACACCGCATCCGTCAAGCGCGTGGCCTTCGGCTCGGTCGTCACCAACAACGTCGTCACCTATAACACCGAGCTCGCCGTCGCCAACGACGACCTCAGCCTGCGCCCCGGCATGACCGCCACCGCGGACATCTCCGTCGCGAAACAGGAGGACGTGCTGATGGTTCCCAACGCCGCGCTGCGGTTCGATCCCGCCACTGCCGGGAAAGCGGACAAAACCGAGGAACCCAAGCGCACCCTCGTCCAAAGCCTCTCGCCCGGCGGCGGCCGCCGCTGGGGACGGCGCCAGCCCGCACCGGCAGTCACCCCGAGATCGAAAGGATCGCGCGTCTGGACTCTAACCGATGGCAGGCCCGTCGAAATCCCGGTCCAAATCGGCCTCACCAACGGTCGCTTCACCGAAATCACCGGCGAGGGCCTCGCCGAAGGCATGCCGATCATCATCAACGCCTTGCCCGCGCCCACGCCATGAGCCGGGAACCCCTCATCCGGCTGCGCGGCCTCACCAAAACCTACGGCAGGGGCGATGCCGAGTTCAAGGCGCTCAAGGGCGTCGATCTCGACATCGGCACCGGCGAGTTCGTCGCCGTCATGGGGCCGAGCGGATCAGGAAAATCCACGCTCATGAATCTGCTGGGCTGTCTCGATACGCCGACCGGCGGCAGCTATCAATTTCAGGGAATCCCCATCGAGAGCCTCAGCAAGGACCAGCGCTCGCTGATCCGCCGCCACGCGCTGGGCTTCATTTTCCAGGGCTTCAACCTCCTCGCCAGAACCTCCGCCCTCGAAAACGTCGAGCTGCCGCTGCTCTACCGCGGCTACTCGCGCAAGCAGCGCCACGAAATGGCCCGCGAGGCGCTCGCCAGCGTCGGCATCCCGGACAAGGAGCGCAACACGCCCGCCGAACTCTCCGGCGGCCAGCAGCAGCGGGTCGCCATCGCCCGCGCCATCGTCACCCGGCCCGGCACCCTCTTCGCCGACGAACCGACCGGCAACCTTGATTCCAAAACCACCCTCGAAATCATGGACCTGCTCTGCCGCCTGAACGCGGACCGCGGCATTTCCATCATCATGGTCACCCACGAGGACGAGGTCGCCGCCTACGCGAAACGCATCGTCCGCGTCAGGGACGGGCTGATCGAAAGTGATGCGGAAAATCGAGACATTTAAACACAAGATCATGAAATACCCGCCAACCATCACCGACCGCCACCTCTTCATCTTCCCGCGCCTTGCGTCTTGAAATCTTCCGTCTCTCCTCATGTTCCTCAACGCATTCATCATCGCCCTGCGCGAAATCCGGCGGAACCTGACCCGCGCCTTTCTAACCGTTCTTGGCGTGGTCATCGGCGTCGCCGCGGTGATCACCATGGTCACGCTCGGCCGGGGCGCGACGGAGATGGTGAAATCCCAGATTTCCAATCTCGGCAGCAATTTGCTGGTCCTGCGTGCCGGCCAGGGCTGGGGCGGTGGCGGCGCGCCGCTTTTCAGCAAGACGGACGTCAGCGCGGTCCGGGATCAGATTCCCGGCATCAAGGCGGTGGCCCCCTTGTCCAACGCCAGCGCTTCCGCCATTTACCTCGAAACCGCGCGCTTCACCGACATCCAGGGAACCACTCCCGAGTATTTCGGCATCGCGAATTGGAAAATCTCCGAGGGCCGGTTTTTCGATGACGCCGATTTGTTAGAAGGCGCGCCCGTATGCGTCATCGGCGAGACCATCCGCAAGGAACTCTTCGGCCGCGTGGACCCCGTCGGGAAAAAAATCCGGTTGCGGACCACTTCGGTGACGGTCATCGGCGTCACCGCGGTGAAAGGCCAGGGCGGCTTCGGCGATGATCTGGATAACAAAATCATCATTCCGCTCACCACCCTCCAGCGCCGGATCAGCGGCCAACTCTCGAACCAGAACATCAACCAGATCCAAATCTCCGGCGAGGACGGCTACCCCGGCGCGGCCATCGTCGCCGACGTCTCCGCCCTGATGCGCGAGCGGCGCAACCTCAAGAACAACGAGCAAAACAATTTCTCCGTCGTGGACACCCGCCAGATCGCGGACGCGGTGAGTTCCAGCACCCGGGTGATGACATCCCTGTTAGGCGCGGTGGCCGGCGTGAGCCTGCTGGTCGGCGGCATCGGCATCATGAACATCATGCTCGTTTCCGTCACCGAGCG
>CAYXZE010000192.1:0-5406 GCA_964469395.1 uncultured Luteolibacter sp. | reverse complement strand
AGGTAGTCGGCTTGGTCGATGGCGGTGGCGACCGCAGCGTCCTGACGGGCGGCGGCGAAAAGTTGGGCGGAGTTGATGTTGCCGAGCGTGTAGGTGGGGAAATAGCCGAGACCGCCCATCGACCAATGGATGTCCTGCAGGCAGCCGTGGCGGTCGTCCTCGGGCGCGAAGCCGAAGAGCTCGCGGAAGCTTTCATTCCACGCAGCGGGCACGTCGGCGACGGCGAGGCTGCCATTGAGCATGCGGCGCTCCAGCTCGAAACGGAGGAGGATGTGCAGGTCGTAGGTGGCCTCGTCCGCCTCCACGCGGATGGGCGAGAATTCCGCGCGCCAGAGGTAGCGCAGGAATTTTTCCAACGGAAAACCGGCGAGTTGCGGGAAGGTTTCCCGCGCGACGGGATACCATTTTTCCCAGAAAACGCGGGACCGGCCGACGTGGTTTTCCCACAGGCGGGATTGGGATTCGTGGATTCCTAACGAAACCGCGCTGCCGGACGGCAGGCCGAAGTCGTCGGCGGGCAGGCCTTGTTCGTAGAGGCCGTGGCCTGCTTCATGGAGCACGCCGAAGAGCGACGAGGTGAAATCCGACTCCATGTAGCGGGTGGTCAGCCGGATGTCGCGCGGGCCGAGCGTGGTGCAGAATGGATGCGTCGTGGTGTCGATGCGGCCGGCTTGGAGATCGAAACCGATCGATTCGGCGATGCGGGCGTTGAACTGTTGCTGGGCGGCGACGGGGTAGGGGCCGGCCGGCAGGGTGGGGGCGTGCGCGGCGGAGTTTTCCACGGCTTGGGCGGCGATTTCGCGGACGGCGGGGCGCATCGCGTCGAACAGGCTGGCGACGGCGGCGGTGCTGGTGGCGCGTTCGAAGCCGTCCAGCAGGGCATCGTAGGGTTCGCTTGCGTATCCCCAGAGATCGGCCTTTTCGCGGGCGATTTCCAGCAGGGTTTCCAGATGCGGGGCGAAGCTGGCGAAGTCCGAGCGCTCGCGGGCGTCGGCCCAGGCGTGTTTGGCGAGCGAGCTGGCCAGCGAGTCGCGGGCGACGAGTTCGACGGGGAGTCTGGTCGCGCGGTCGAACTCGCGGCGGAGTTCGCGGAGGTTGGCGGTGAGTTTCGAGTCGGTGCCCGGGTCTGCGGCTTCGGCGGTTTCGAGGTTTTTTTGCCATGCCTCGGACGTCGCGAGTTCGTGGGCACGGGAGGAAAGCCAGGCGAGTTGGTCGGCGCGGTATTTCGCGGCGGCGGGCGGCAGGTAGGTTTCCTGGTCCCAGTCAAGGACGGCGGCGGCGGAGCGGATGATTCCCAGTTCGCGGGCTTCTTCGAAAATCGGCATGGCGGATTACTGGAGAAATCCCGGGTGAAGGCAAAGGGCGAAACGCTCAAAATGTCGGGAAAATCTCCCGCAGGATCGGCACGTCGGCTGCCGCCCAGTCGAGGGTGTGGAAATCCTCCGGCGCGCACCAGCGGAGTTGCTCGTGTTCGATGGCCTGCGGCTCGCCCGCGAGGATCCGGCAGTGGAAAGGATGCAGGCGGATCGTCACTTTTTCATAATGCCAGACGACCGGCGTGAGCGGTTGGCCGACTTCCACCTCCACGTCGAGTTCTTCCCGCAATTCCCGGATGAGGGCGGCTTCCGGGGATTCTCCGGGGTCGATCTTGCCACCGGGAAATTCCCATAACCCGCCGAGGTGCTTGCCTTGGGGCCGCTGGCACGCCAGCAACTGCCCGGCCGCATTTTCAATCACTCCGCAAACGACGTCCATCATGGGTGCGTTCATTCCAGAGGCGCGATCGGTAAGAGAGGTTGTTGCTGCCGCGCCCGATTCCAAGCATCACGGAGTTCTTGGAGGTGAAGCGCTCGCCACTGATTGACCAAGTCATGTGCCGTTCTCGGTAAGTAGCCATCGTAGATTGAGCCGGTCTCGATCTCGATCAGTGCCTCGTGTCCTCCATAGATGGCGTGAAAATGAGTCGGCGGGTGATCGCGATAATAGAAGCGAACGATGATACCGTAGAATCGGCTGACCTCAGGCATGAGCTGGTTCGGTTGCTGGAGTCTGCGTGACTTCGTAGTAAACGGCATCGGGACAAATCTCGATGTCCTCGGACCAGGCGATCTGCCCGAACTGCCCGATGTGAACCGTGTGGAAAAATGCCTCGTCAGCCAGCGGCGTGAACACTCCGCGCCCGACATCATCGGCCAAATTGATAACGCCCTCCGCCCCGTCGGGATACGTTACGCGAAGTCGGTATCCCGAAAGTGCCTCGACTTTGATTGGTCTTTTCATGGGAAAAGGATGCTCGGGGTGTTTCGGAGTGCAAGCATCATGTTCTCCGGGCGTTTCGGCAGGCACATCAAGAAGCTCAAACGCGAGTCGTCGGCCAATTTTGGCGAGACTTAATGCGTGCTTGGCGACCGATGACCTCAGTCACTTTCGGGAACGCGGCGCTTCAGCTCAGGCGGAACACGATCCGGGCCTTCGTCAGATCATACGGAGACATCTCCATCTTGACCTTGTCACCCACCACGAGGCGGATGAAGCGTTTGCGCATTTTTCCGGAAATGTGGGCGAGCACCTCGTGGCCGCTCTCCAGCTTCACGCGGAACATGGTCCCCGCCAGAACGGACGAGATTTCCCCGTCCACTTCCACGGCTTTTTCTTCCTCGTCCTTGGTGGAACGCTTGGGCGGGCCATATCGGTTGCGGTTGTTGCGACGTCCGGAATTCTTTGGGCGAGGAGGCATGGTGATGGAGATGAGACAGGCTGCGGGGCGGAATCTTCCGGCCTGCGCCGAGTCGGTAACTGATCCCAGTCTTTCCAGCAATCCCAAAAAACAAGGGATTTGGGCATTCACGGACTTTTCTCCATCACCCGCGCTTGCCAAGCTTCGGCTGGCGATTCACTTTCCCCCCAGTCATTGCATATTGGCAGAATCCAAAAACCGCACTCATTTCACAGCCATGCCCGAGATCACCGAAAAAGAACTCCCGCCGAATCTCAAGCCACTCTGGCTCAAAGCGCTCACCGCCGTTCAAACTGCCAATTTCACCTACGGCATCAGCCTGCTGCAAGCCGTTCTCAAAGACAGTCCCGGATTCCTCGAAGGCCGGAAAATGCTCCGCAAATGCGAGCTTCAGATCGCCGGCGGCACCAAGAAGAAAACCGGACTCTTTGGCATCCAGACCGGCGGCATGAGCGTGATGAAGCTCCAGAGCCAGGCGAAGAAGGACCCGCTCGGAACGATTCCCCTGATCGAGAAAGAACTCGAAAAAGACCCTCTCAACGACCAGGCCAACGACCTGTTGTTCGACATCTGTCTCAAGCTAGAGATGTTCGAGACCGCCACCTTCGCCCTGGAAACCGTCCGCAAGGGCAACCCCGAGAACGCCAAGCTCCTTCACAAGCTTGCCGAGTTCTACCTTTTCCGAGATCAACCGCTGCTCGCGTCGGAAGTTTACAACGACATCATCAAGCACCACCCCACCGACGGTCCGGCCATCAAGGGCTCCAAGGACGCTTCCGCCCGCGCTTCCATGCAGAAGCAGAAGTGGGATGAAAACGCCGACATGCGCACGCTCATGAGAAACTCGGAGGAGAACGAGGAACTTGAGAAAGCCGCGCGCACCGGCCTGACCCGCGAGCAACTCGAAGAACGCCGCAACAAGATCATCGAGAAATACAACCTCGATCCAAACCACCTCGGGACGGTTAAGGACCTCGCCGGCATTTACGAGCAACTCGAAGACTGGCACAACGCCCACTCCTTCTACACTTGGGCGCACTCCCTCAGCAATGGCGACGTCGCCCTCGCCACCAAGGCCGGTGTCATGAAGGACCGCGCGCTTGAAATGGATTTGAAAACCCTCGAAGCCGGCCTGGCTGCGGATCCCGACAACGCGGAACTCAAGGCCGCGCTCGACGCCCGCCGTGCGGACCGCATCGCGGAACAGGTCGGTGAGGCCCAGAAACGCGTGGATCAGAACCCGACCGATCCCCAGCTCCGCTTCGAGCTCGGCACCGCGCTTTATCATGCCGGGGACCTCAGCGCCGCCATCCCCCATCTCCAGCAGGCGACCCGCAGTCCGCACATCCGCACCAAGGTGCTGTTGCTGCTAGGCCGCATCTTCCGCGCCAAGGGCATGTTCGACTTGTCGATCAAACAGCTCTCGGACGCCCTCGCCGACCTCGTCGCGATGGACGGCACCAAGAAGGAGGTTCTTTACGAAAAGGGACTCATTCACGCCGAAATGGGCGATCACGAATCCGCGCTCGATAGCTTCAAGCAAATCTACGAAGTGGACTACGGATACCGCGACGTGGCCCAGCGCGTGGAGTCTTCCTACTCCTGAGAGCCGTAATCCGGAAAAGGAGATTGGAGATTGGAGATTGGGGTGGTGTTAGGGATTGGTATTCAGTTGCTTCCGCGGGAAACCGGTGCCGCTCGACAGATGAGTCATCCGGAAGTTCCAAGCCGCTGGTGACAATGGCCTGCCCAATCTCGAATTTCAAAATCTCCGTTCCCCAGGACCGGCTTTACGGACGCTTGAAGCGCACCTCGTATTCGTGATGCAGCACTTGATGCCGTTCTTCGAGTTCTTCCAGTGACAGGGATTCGAGGGATTCCCGCGCACTTTGCGGCTTTTCCAGGAACTCCTCCAAAGTTTGGATTCTGCCAATCCAGAGTCCTTCCGCCCGGCCCTTCACAAGTCCCTCCACCCGGCCTTTCTTAAGACCTTTCTTAAGACCTTTCTCAAGACCCTCCACACGGCCTTTCTCAAGACCTTCCACATGGCCCTTGGCAATCAGTTTTTCGGCGACGGACATGGCTTGTTTTTCCAGCTCGGGATTGGTGGAGACTGCCTTGAAAAAGGCGTCGTTCGTGTAGTTCGCGGGTGTTAGTTCTTCGGAGTCTGCCACGGCGGGAGTCTATCGGCTGGAGGGGAGCGTTGGCAAGGCGGATGGAAAGCTGGGCCGACGCATCAAAATCAGGCGAAGATTTTTAGCCGCAAAAAGGATGAAAAAATACGCAAAAATGGAAATGAACGAGGGTCTTTGTTTCAAGATGGAATCACGACGGTTGATTTCACCGCAACTCGGCCTCGGATCGTCCTGTTATCAAATTTTCATTCGCGTCAATTGGCGTCCATTCGCGGTTTGCTCTCAAATGTCGATGCCCTGGTCAATGAATCCTCCCAATGCATGCCGACTTCCCTCGGTATGACATTTCCTAACATCAAAAAAACGGGGCCGTCGATCCTCCAATCGACGGCCCCTTGGATCCGGAGGAAATCCTAATAACCTCCGGAAAATGAATTAGTTCCGGCGGCGGCGCAGCAGGGCGAGCATGCCGAGGCCGCCGAGGAGAATCGCCGAGGGCTCGGGGACTGTGGCCACGCCCATGACGTCGATTTC
>CAYXZE010000191.1:0-5412 GCA_964469395.1 uncultured Luteolibacter sp. | reverse complement strand
TGACTCTTTTATTTTCCGTGTATTCCGAGTATTCCGTGGTTCTCATTTCTGAATTCAGGTTAAATCGCGCCGTCAGCATCCTTGTCATTTTTCCATCTAGGGTAATCGGCGGGAGCCAAGTGGTAATCGACCGGAAATCATCCGCGCCACCCACCCCGGGACCGGCAGGGTGGTGGAGCATAGGAGATTCGAACTCCTGACCTCTTCATTGCGAACGAAGCGCTCTACCAACTGAGCTAATGCCCCTCACGACAGCGCCAGATTCGTGTCATTTGCCGCGCTCCGGCACAAGACCTAAGTTCGAGCGCCGCTTTTTGCCGAAAAACCCTCGGTGCGGCGAACAATGTTTTGCCAAAATCTCCCGATGCCTCACCATCTTCCGCCATGAAACCGGTTCTTTGGATTTTCGCTTCCTGCGTCATCGCCCTCACTTTTTCCAGTTGCGGAAACAGCCGTAACGGCGGGAGTTCCGGCAACCCGCAGGCCGTCACCGGCCCTTATGACAAATACGGCAATTACATCGAAGCCTGGGCGGACGATCCTTCCAAATGGCGGAAAAGCGGCTCCTCCCCGCATGAAATGAAGTCGGATGAGCTGCCGCAAATCGCCATGAACGACCAGCCGCCGCAAGACGCGGTGCCGCTGCCTCCGATTTCCTCAAGCTCCACGACGGCCATTTCCCACACCACGGTGACTTCGAAACCGAAGCCCCCCACCGCAAAGCCCCGGGAAGTCGCGATCCAGACCAAACCCAAGCCCAAAACGACCACGATCACGACCACGGCGAAGCCCAAGCCCGCGACCATTACGAAGGTCAAGCCCAAGCCCAAACCCGCAGCCAAGCCGAAATCCACTCGTTATGTGGTGAAAAAAGGCGACACCCTGTCCGCCATTTCCAGAAAAACCGGCGCTTCGGTTTCCGCCATTAAAAGCGCCAACGGCATTTCCGGCAGCCTGATCCGCCCCGGCCAGTCCCTCACCATCCCGAAAAAATAAGCCGCTCCGGCGGATTCATCCCCGCCGGACTCGGAATGGGCCGGGTCTGTGGAAAGCCGGAAAACGACCGGCCGGGCGCATGATCCGCTCGTGCCGCTCAATCCGCCATCTCCATTCCGGGAAATTTTCCGAACCATCCCGCCGTGCAATCCTCGGACGCCATCGTGATCCGTCTCACCCGGCTGACGGAAACCAGTCTGATCGTCCATTGGTTCACGGAAGCGGACGGCCTGGTGAAAACCGTGGCGAAGGGCGCGCGCCGCCCGAAAAGCCCGTTTGCCGGTCAGATCGACCTGTTTTTTGGCGGCGAGATCACATTCGTCCGGTCACGCGGCAGCGAGCTTCACACGTTGAGGGAAATCGCGATCCGCCAGTGGCGCGAAGGATTGCGCCGGAGCTACACCTCCACCCTGCTCGCCGGCTACTTCTGTCAGTTGTTGGAATCCGCGGTGGAGCCCGAGCATCCGGAGCCCGACTTGCACGATCTGCTCAGGCGCGCGCTCGACCACCTTGATGCCGCCGCTCCCGGTTTGCGGGCGCTCCGCCATTTCGAGTCGGAACTCGCCCGCCTGCTAGGAATTGCCAACAACCGCTGTGAGGCGGTCGTTTCTCTCCGCGACGCGCTGGGCATTCTACCCGCTTCGCGCGAAGAATTGATCGAAAGACTCGCCTTCTGAGAGATTTCGGCTCGTCAGGCGGGAAAAACCACCAATAATACCATCAATACAACCCAATTATGGACTCTCCGACCGCTACCTTTATTGGCATTCTTCAAGACCGCGTGGAATCTTTGCGCGCCGCCGGAAACCTGAGCGAAGCGCTGCATGCGGCCAATGCCGCGGTCGAAAAAACCCAACACACGCTCGGCCCGAACCTCGACAGCATCGATGCGTTCGCCACCACCCTTGAGATCCGCGGCGACATCCACCGCGCCTTGGGAAATCTGGAACTCGCCCGCGATGACTACCGCCAGGCGATCGACCAATTGCAGAACCGCCCGGATCGTTTCGACCAGGTTGGCAGGCTCCACGCGGCCCTCGGCGCCGCCTACGACGGGCTCGATCTGGAAGACAAGGCCGTCAGCCACTGGCATAAAGCCATTGAGTTTTTCGAGAAAAACGAGCCGCCGCTGCTGCAGGACGTCGCCGCCATGGCCAACAACCTCGGCTTCATCGCCAAGGCCAATGGCGATCTGGACGCGGCCGAGAACCATTTCCTGCGGGCCCTTGAAATCCTCCACTCGCAGCTCGGCCAGGAACACGAACAAACCGCCACGGTTTCTAGCAATCTCGGCGCTCTCTATCAGACGTCCGGTTTTTACGAGCAATCCCGGGAAATGCACATGATCGCGCTGGAAACCCGCCGCAACCTGCTCGGCGAGGAGCACCCGGACACCGCCCAGTCCCACAACAATCTCGCGCTGGCCATGCTTCACACCGGAGACCGCTCGTGGGCGCGCCGGCATTTCGAAAAAGCCCTGGCCGGCTACGAATCACTCGGCCCGGAATACGCGCCGGACCTCGAAGCCGTGGCCTCGAACTACTGCGACTTCCTCCGCGCGGAAGGCGAGGTGAATCTGGCCGACGTCATCGCCGGTCGCGTGCGCGAGGTGCTCGGCCAGGCAATGGTGTGACCTCCAAGGGGGGAGCTCCCCCCATTGCACGATTGAAGACCTTGGACTGCGGCAGCCTGCTGCCGCTTTAAGATTCGCAGCCTGCTGCGAATCCCGGCCGGCAGGCCGGACTTTCAACGCAATGCAAAATCATCGGAACCATTGAGCAATGAGCAATGAGCTGCGCCGCAAGAGGCTCTTTTTTGAAGCTAAATTCAGAAATGAGAACCACGGAATACACGGAAAATAAAAGAGGTGGATTTCCTGCAAGGGAATCAGGCCGCTCCATGGTTCCTTGGTCAGGAAGCCGGCGAGTCGTTGGGAATCGGCGGACGGGTGGTATTTGTCTTTCCGGCTGTTGAGCCGGTCGTCGAGGCGGATCTGGGCGGCGTTGTCCTTGGTGCTCATGATGGGTTTTCGGGACGGGTTGACAGATTGTAGAACTGGCGCAGGCCGTCCAGCACTTCGGCAAAAGAGATACGGGAAATCCCCAGGGATTTCAGATCCGGCGGGTCTTGCTCCATAAGCGAAAATGCCACAGCCAGATCCTCTTGCAGACTCGCGGGCAATGTGATCCTGGCATCCCGATCTAGCACGGTGAACAACCGGAAGATGTCGTTCTTGTGTTTGCGGATGTTTTTGGCATCCACCGCTTCCCCCGCGGACTTCCTGTTAGATAAATCGACGTAGGCCCGTGCCTTCAGCGGAATGAGGCCGTCTGCCTTGACCAAGGATAGCCCGTCCATGGTGGTCCGACGTTCCATCACAAAGTCATAGTAGTCGCCGTTCATCAAAATGGCGGAGAGGCTGGATATTTCTTCGTCCACTGGAATGGGTGTGATACCCGTATCCCGCTTGATATCGAGCGCATCCGGCACCCGGGCAAAAAGTTCCAACATTTCCGGAAAGCCTGTCTGCTTGGGTCCATGGAACCGGTAGAACAACCGCTTGCCGGTGCTTTTCTGGCGGTTTTCGTATTCCCCCAACCGGATGAACTCCCAGAAAACCTCTGCAAATTCCCGGTCGAGGGTTTCGACACACAGCACCAAGTCCAGATCCTTGGTGGCTCTGAACTCACTCCCCAGCTCCTCCATGCTGAGGCTGGAGGCGGTGCCACCGATCAGGACATAGCGGTCCGCGTAGCCCGCAAAGTGCTCTTTAAAGCGGCCGAGTCCTTTCACCATGGCACACCTCCCAACAGTTCATCGATGGCGATTTGCACGCGGTCATCGTTCACATGTGCCAAGCTGAGTGCCAGCGAAAGCCGATCCACCAGTGGCTTCTCCGCCAAGAGGCGTGGGTCATAGTGCCAGATCTCGAATTCCGCATGCGCCATATCCTTGGACACGTCGGGAATCATGTGCAGGCCCGGTTCCTTCTGGATCTGTTTCCATTCTTCACTGGTGATGGCCCAGACGGCGCGTGGCGGCACTGAGAGCATCGTCAGATCCTCCAACGCCGATTCGCCGGCTTTGAAATCACAGCCGGGAAACCACTCGTCCACGTAAACGTGATTCTTCACCGGGGAACGCAAAACAGGGCGGGCCTTTTCCCACAGATCACGGCCGGTGATGAGGAAGTGATGACGGGCAAAACGCCGCTCGCCCTCACACTCCACCAGCTCCAACTGGCGCAGCTCATTCAGTGCCCGGGTCATCGTCATCTTGGTATATCCGAAACGTTCAGCGAGGCTGGCCCCGGTGAATTCGGCCCCCGGGTCCATCCGCCGCAGCAGGCACGCCAGCACCACCACTTGCGCGGCGGGAGAAATTTTCAGATTTTCCCGTCTCGGTGCCCTGAACTGCTCGCGCAAGTCCAGTCCGAGGTCCGGCAGGTAGAGCTGCTGACCCGGCGCGAGAAACGGAATCTTGTTCTCGATCAGACGTTTACGCTCATAGCCACCGACCGATTCCAGGATGAAGAGGCAACGCAGCCCGGTTTTCTGGTGCAGCCAGTCCGCTTGTTTCACCATCGCCGCCGGAGTCGGGCCGCCCTCATGCACCTGCAATGCCATGAATTCCCTGCCCATCAGCGTGCATTGAGCGATTTCGTAGGATTCCGTGATGTGGAGCGGCAGTCGCCCAAGGTCAGGAAATGGCGCAAACACGGCCTCCACTCCGAGAACTTCCCGGAGGTAGGCAACGGCCTTGGCCTGTAAATGCGCCTTCATCGGCATCAAAGTAACACGGAATAAAACAAAGTAACAAGTCTAAAGTTACTTGGAAGAATTCGCGTTACTATGGGAGGTCATTGGGGGTGGCATCCATTGGGCCAAGGTTCATTCGACGGCCTCCCAGACACCGCCTCTGGCGAAGCCGATGCGACGGATGGCACCAGCGTCTCGCAGTTTCTGGATGTTTCGTTCCACCGACCGTTCCGTGACTCCGAGTTGCACCGCCATTTCCGGGATGGTGATTTGGCCGTTCGCCGAAATCAGCGCGATGATCACCTCCTCCACCCAAGTCGCCGCTTTCTCATGCACCGGTAGCCGGATCAGGAAATAGCTGCGATCCTCGTCGGTCTCGAATTCCGGGGCTGGGGAACCATTCGCCGCCATGGCTTTGATGATTTTGCGGTGGCCATCGTACCCAAAGGGCCGGTCAGGGGCGCTATTGTGAAACTTATGGGTTTGGACGTAGATCCAGACGATATTGTGGGCCATTTGGATTATCCTAAATTCAGGAATGAGAACCACGGAATACTCGGAATACACGGAAAATAAAAGAGTCACAAATGAGGCTGCTTTCACTCAAAAGGTGAGTTCCCCATACCTCATCATCTTCTCTTTTTCCGTGTATTCCGTG
>CAYXZE010000190.1:0-5421 GCA_964469395.1 uncultured Luteolibacter sp. | reverse complement strand
GGACTCGACGCAGGCGACTTTTTTTCCAAGTTGGGCGGCGCGAATGGCGGCGACGTAGCCGGCAGGGCCGCCACCGATGACAATGAGATCGTAGGCCATAGGATTGATAATTGCAGGTTTGCGGCGCGAAACTGCCGGGGTGGCCGGGGATTGTCAAAGATGGAAAGGCGGAAACGAGGGTCTTGAATGTTTCCCGCCGCATTCTCAGGATTCGCGCCGTGCATATCCGGCCTTTGAATCTCCTGATCCTGTTGATGATCGCGGCTTTATCCGGGTTTGTGGCGGTCACGGTGCTGCGTCCGGCGGGGGAAATCGGCGCTGATTCACCACTGCCGCTGCCGGAAAATGGGGAGGTGGACCATCGTTTCCATTTCCTCCCGGCTTGGGAAACGGCGCAAATCCCGCTGGCGGTGCGGTTTGATCCGCCGCTGGGATCGGAACACGGCGGGCTGGTTTACAATGCCCAGAAGTTTTGGGAAATGAACGTGAAACGCGGCGGGCATCACACGGGGGATGATTTGAACGGCATCGGCGGGATGAATACGGATCTGGGAGATCCGGTGTTTTCCGTGGCGGACGGGCTGGTGATTTATGCCGGCGAGCCATCGCGGGGGTGGGGGAAGCTGGTGGTGGTGGCGCATCGCTCGCCGGCCGGCCGGCCGTTGCACTCGATGTATGCGCATTTGGAGCGGATCGAGGTTTCACTGGGGACTCTCGTTCCGCGAGGTGAGAAAATCGGCACGGTCGGCACGGCGAATGGTTATTACCCGGCGCATCTTCATTTTGAGATGAGGGCGAGCGATGGGGTCGACATCGGCGCGGGCTATGCGGCGTATCCGCTCAACCGGCTGGATCCGATGGGGACGATCAACGCATTGCGAAATGCGGCGGATGATGAGCCTTCGCCATCGCCGTTAGCCCCTCTTCTCGCCCGTTGATTGGAAACTCAACTTTCCTCCTGTTTTCAGATTATGAGATCTTTGCTGTTATTTTTCTTGATCGCCTTTGGATTCGTCGCCGAGTCGACGTGGTGCCATGCTGCATCGCCCGCTACTGAGAACAACTTTGTCCGCACACTCAGTGCCTCAGATAGGAAGCTCAGGTGGGCATTTCGGAACAAAATCAACGAGATCCGGGTTACCTGTTCCGGGAAAGTCATTCGGAAATTACCCGATGACACCCACGGCAGCCGCCATCAGCGGTTTATCATCAAGCTCGCATCCGGCCAAACTCTGCTCATCGTCCACAACATCGATCTCGCCAAACGCATCGCCCGCCTCCGCATTGGTGACAAAGCCAGTGTCCGCGGCGAATACATCTGGAACGACAAAGGCGGTCTCATCCACTACACTCATCGCGATCCGGCAGGCATTCAGCCCGGTGGCTGGATCAAGCACCGAGGAATCGTTTACAGGTGAACCCGTATCACCCGAAAGTGATCCAGTTGGGGGCGGGGAGGCGATGGATTCTCTGACGGCGGCGCGAAGGTGGATTTTGCGTTGCCGGGTGATTCGGTAATCTCTCCTGAGCGGGGGGAAGGAGAATGGTTCCGGCGCTTACTGGGAGCTCGATTGGAATTTCCCTGCAGTGAGAAACGCCCGCGCCTCTCCGACGAGGAACAGAGAACCGGCTACGAGAACCGGATCTGGCTGGGAAGTCGCGGCGGTGAAGGCGTCTTTGAAATGGTCGAATACTTGATGTGGTGGGGCATCGGCAGGCAGGTAGCCGGCGAGTTCGCTGGCGGAAACGGCTCGCGGCGTATCGACCGGACAGAGGAAAATTCGCGAGGCCAGGGGCGCGAGAATTTCCAGGATTTGCCGGATGTCCTTGCCGTCCACAGCGCTGAAGATCAGCGCGGCTTTTTTGTTAGGAAAGGTTTCCCGCCAGGTGGCGGCGAGGACTTCGGCGGATTGAGGATTGTGCGCGCCGTCGAGAATCACGCCGGGCCGGATGATTTCAAAGCGCCCCGGCCATTTTACCTGACTGAGGCCGTAAGCAACGCTGTCCGAATTCAGGGGAATGCCTGCCCGGTGCAAGGCGGCGGCGGCGAGCGCGGCATTCCATTTCTGATGCTCGCCCGCCAGTGCCACCGGGTAACCGAGCAGCGGGGCTTCGATGAATTCGAGCGGCGAGCGCGATTCGTTCGCTTCCTTTTCCAGCACGTTCCGCGCTTCCAACGCCTGCGGCGCGGAAATCACCGGTTTTCCGCTGACGATGATCCCGGCCTTTTCCCGGGCGATTTCTTCGAGCGTGTCTCCCAGCCACTGCATGTGGTCGAGGCCGATCGGCGTGATGACGGCGACGTCGGCGGGCACGGCGGTGGTGGCGTCCAGTTTGCCGCCCATGCCGGTTTCCAGAATGATGAGCTCGCACTCCCTCTGGCGGAACCAGCGCATCGCCAGCACCAGCGTGATTTCGAAAAACGTGGGATGGTTTTCCATCCGCTCGCACAGCGCGCGCAGTTCGGTGAGCATCGCCGCGCATTCGGTTTCCGGGATTTCCTCGCCGCTTACCTTGATGCGCTCTCGGTAGTCGATGAGATGTGGCGAGGTGAAAAGCCCGCATCGTTGGCCGCAGGCGCGCGCGATGCTGTCGATCATCGCGCAGGTGCTGCCTTTGCCATTGGTCCCGGCGACATGGATGACCTTCACTCCGTGCGCGGGGTAGGCGAGGAACTCTTTGAGCAACTGGCGCGGCCCGTCGAGCCCGAGCTTGATTCCAAACATCTGGGTCGCAAACAGCCAGTCAATTGCCTCGCGGTAGTTCATCGTGAAGGCCCATCCTTCACCCGGATTTGGACCACTGCCAAGCCCCCAATTACCAATCCGTGTGACTGGCGGGGGTGTGTTGGTCGGAGCTGGCAAGCGTGCAGTCCATGAAAAGTTGTCCGGCGTCCGGGAAAACGTCCGGCACGGGGCAGGTGTAGGTGCCGCCTGCCGGACAGGGATCCGTGCCGCGGGTCAGCCGGTAAAGCTTCGTTTCAATGTAGCCTTTCGAGAACAAATGCTCGGCGATGTCCTGGGTGCCGTTTTCCGCGTAGGGGCGGCTGCCGAAGTTGTAGCCGTAGCTGTTTTGATAGGAGCGTGTCGCGACCTGCATGTTTCGCAGCGTCATCACGCAGATGGCGCGGTCACTGCCTCGTTTCCAGGTTCGTGAGCCGATGAACAGGAGTGCAACCAGAAGGAGGAGTGCCGCGATGACGACCGTGAGTTCGAGCAATGTCAAACCGCGACGCCACACAATCCGGGGAGATGCGCTGTTGTTCATGGTCATGGGGTGAAGTCACGAGAATACCCCGGAACCGCCGCGACGGAATAACGCGATCGCGGATTGATGAGTTGCTCCCTGACGGACGGAGGGCAGGGGAGCTTTTCGACCTTTGGAACACGTTGGCGGACTCGGATTCCAGTGTCCCGGTTGCTGCCGGAAATGGATGCGCGCGCCACATTTCCTTTCCGTCCAAAGATCGGTCGGTCCGCCGCGCCGGGCGCGGTGCCGGAGAATTCCGCTGGCTGCGGATCAACGGTTCGCCGAAAGCGCGTCGATCAAATAGCGTGCCGGGCGGAAATTTTCGATGAGAATCTCGATTTGGGCACCGCGGTTCATCCGCACCTGGCTGATATTGAAGTTCGGCGTCTTGTGCGGGGCGAAGAGGATGTCGTCGTGTGTCGAGTTCTCATGCCTCTTGAACATGCTCGGCAGGATGTCGCCGCCGAGATGATCGTCGCGGCCGGTTGCGAGATGACAGGTGCCGAGAACCTTTTCATCCTGAATGTCCGCGCCGGAAACCGGCAGTACCTGCGTGCCGAAACCCAGTTCGCCGAGCGTGCCGGTCATCGGGTCATCCATCAGCCGGGCGTTGTGGGCGTCGATGGTGGCTTGGCTGCCTTCGATAAGCGTGGAGTGAATGATGCGGCGATCCCTCACTTCGAGGATGCCGAGGGTTCCGTCCTCATATTTCATCGGGAATTGGCCGCGGGCGTCGGCCGGCACGAAATAGACCTCTCCGGCGGGAAGATTCGCGATGTCGGGAGTCTTTCCAAGACAGAGGCCGTGCGATTTCTGGGCTTCCTGCCCGTCGAGGCCGAGCCATGCCGTTAGGACGCGGCCGTCTTCCAAGGTGAAGTCGATTTCGATCGAATCCGCCTTCGTCAGTGCGAGACGCAGGCGTTCCGCGTCGCTCGAGACCTCGTGGTAATCGACGGCGAGTCCGGAATTGAGAATCACGTCGTTGAGGCCGTGGAGTGTGGCGCCGCGGAAGCCATGTTGCTTGCATTTCGCCGTCAGCGGCGCGGTGGCGGAAAAGGTCGAGATGCAGAGGATCAGGTCGTAGTTCGGATAGATGTCGCGATCCAGCGACAACAGCCCGCCCTGCGTGTCCCAGACATCGTCCGCGAGATCAAGGTTCGAGCCATGAGTGCAGCGGAAAGCGAACATTTCCCCGCCGTTCATCCCGAGTTGGTCGAGCGCGCCGTGCCGGAGTGTCTGATAGAAATGCCGGTGGGCGTTTTTCTGAACCGGGAAACCGGGCCGGTTGAGGAATGCGAAGTCCTTGATGAGATCCGCCGGCTCGTCGAAATCGATCAGAATGCAAACCCGGCAGCCTTGAGTCGGCGCGAATACGGTGCCGAGGAGTTTTACGAGGTCGAAGGGCGGGAAAGCGCGCTTTTCCGGGTGCATCAGGATTTCCTCGTGGAAATACGCGGGCAGAGAGGGAGCGGAGATACTCATGCCGGGAATGCTAGAACCACGCACGGGTCCCGCAAGAGTCGATTCAACGGATTCAGGCAATTTGCGGCCCTTGCCCTCCCTCGCCGTCCGCGCGCATTTCCGCTAGGACGGCGCTCATGTCTTCCAGCGTTTCCCACAACTCCCGAACCACATAAAACGGGGCGCCGCAGCGCACGGTAAGCGCCAGGCAGTCGGACGGACGCGCGTCGATCTCGACGATCTTGCGCTCCATGATCTCGTTCTCCGCCTCCAGAATCAGCCGCGCGTAATAGATTTCCTCCTCCATCCGCACGATCACCGCCCGCGAAACCTTGGCGCCAAATGCCTGAAGCGTGAGCAAATACAGATCGTGCGTCAGTGGTCGCGGCGGCACCTGGCCGCTCAGGGAGGCGTTGATTGACCCGCCAACACTCGGGTCGATGTAAAACACGATGGCTTTGTTTCCATCCCCGAGAAATACAGCGCATCCCGCTTGGGTGGGTAAAAGGGCGATTGGTTCTACGCGGACAAGGTCTTGCATTGACGGAAACATTCGCTGGAAATCCGGCATTTCCAAGATCAAAGGCGGTTTGCTGGTGTTCGGTGGCGCTTTCGTCACGCAAATCGGCTTCAATCGGCCCGATTTTGTCCAAAAACTGCGGAATTCACCATCGGTTTCGCGGGAGTTCATTCAAAAAATCCACCGGCACG
>CAYXZE010000189.1:0-5437 GCA_964469395.1 uncultured Luteolibacter sp. | reverse complement strand
TCGGCTCCGGCATCTGGTCCCAGATCCGTTTCACCGCCAGCGCCATCTTGTAAGTCACCGTGCCGGAAACGATCAGAACATCGCTCTGCCGCGGGGAAAACCGCATGACCTCCATGCCGAAGCGGGAAATGTCGAATCGGCTCGAAGCCGTCGCCATCAGCTCGATCGCGCAACAGGCCAGGCCCATCGGCATCGGCCACAACGAGTTTTTCCGCATCCAGTTGATGGCGGCATCCACGCGGGTGATGATCACGTTGCCCTCGATCTTCGAATCGTAGGCCGTGTGGAGGGTGCTGGGAGAAGGACTGACCATGGTGCTTTGCTGCTTGGCGGGGACATTGCCCTCGCGACTCCCGCCCCTCAAGCCGTTTGTGAAAATTTTCACAATCTCGCGATCCTGTGACAATCTCGTCAGACAACGAATCTGGTCGTCAGATCACGCCCGGCGGGTAATCCTCGCCAGTCAACATGGAGATTTTTCTGATCGATGCGATTGGCCCGTTTTTCAAAGGCTACGGGAAACAACGGGTGAACTGGTCGAAAATCCCCTTCCCCCATCTCGTCGGGGCGGATGCGGATCAGTGGGCGCAAATCGAGACGGACCTGCGGCGATTCGCCCGTGAAGTGTCCGCGCAAGGTTACAACGCCGTCACCCTCGACGACCTGGCCCACCTCGCCCCGCACCCGCTCCACGAACCGGAAGTCGCGGCGCAAATCGCGGTATTCCGGGAAAAATTCCGCCGCCTGTTCGACATCCTCCACGAGGAATTCAGTCTGAAAATCTACCTCACCACCGACGTCCTGCCGATGACCCCGGCCGTGGCGGCCGGACTCGGTGACGACCTCGAGACGTTGGAAAACTATTACAGCGCCCTCGTTTGCGGCGTGCTCGACGATTTCCCGCAACTGGCGGGGCTCATCCTGCGGATCGGCGAAAGCGACGGCAACGACGTCAGCGACCCGATCCGCACCCAGCTCCACCTCCGCAGCGCCAAGGAAACCAACCGCCTGCTCCGCCGCCTGCTGCCGGAGTTCGAAAAACGCGGGAGAAACCTGATCCTCCGCACCTGGACCGTGGGCGCCCACCGGATCGGCGACCTCATCTGGCACAAGGACACCCTGGCAAAAACCCTGCTAGGCGTGGATTCGCCGAATTTCATCGTTTCCATGAAACACGGCGAGAGCGATTTCTTCCGCTACCTGCCGCTCAACCGGGCGTTCTTCCGGGTGCCGCACAAGAAAATCATCGAGATGCAGGCCCGCCGCGAATACGAGGGCGCGGGCGAATACCCGTCGTTCATCGGCCGCGATTGCGAACACTTCGCCCGGGATCTGGCCGCTGCGGAAAACATGGTCGGCATGTCCGTCTGGTGCCAAACCGGCGGCTGGCATCGATTCCGCCGCCTCGCATTTCTGGAGGAAGGAAATCGCGACATCTGGATCCGGCTGAACACGGCGGCGGCCATCGGGGTTTTCAAATACGGGAAATCGGTGGAAGAAGTCATCGGCGGCTTCACGGATCACGCGCCGGCGGTGCTCGAACTGCTCCGCCATGCGGACACGGTCATCCACGAGTTGCTCTACATCGAGGAATTCGCCCGCCAGAAACTGTTTTTCCGGCGCGTGAGAATCCCGCCGATCCTGCACATGTATTGGGACTCCATTTTCATCAACCACGGCGTGCGCAAGATCGTCTCCCATTTCATCACCGATCCGGAACGCGCCCTGCGTGCCGGAGAAGCGGCGGCGGAATTGTTTCCCCGCATGCTCCAACTCACCCGCCAGGCCGGGCTGCCGGTGGACGACATCGAACACATGCGCGACGCCTTCACCCTGATCCTGCTGGCGCGGCGGTATTACTTCCTCCCCTTTGACGAAACGATGGCCGAACACATCCGCGCCGCGAAAAAACGCTACAAACAACGCTGGCCCAAGGAAACCCGCCAGCGCTACCGGATCAAAGTCTCATTCGAACCCTTCAAGCTGAAACGCCGGACCATCGCCTGGGCCATCCGCCTGATGGTGCGGAAAAAGCGCGGCTACCGCCTGTTCGACCGCTTCTTCACGCTCAGTCTGTTAGGATTCGCCTACCGGATCTTCCAATCCCGCGCCCCGCAGGCGATGCCGAAGTTCATGCGAGAATCCGCGATGGGCGTGGATGTGCTGTTCAAATAAAATCCACCCGCTTGCACTGGAAATCCCATGCTGCCAAACATCCCTCATGTCCGTCCGCACCCGCTTCGCCCCCAGCCCCACGGGACGGCTGCACCTCGGCCACGTGTATGCGGCGCGGGTGGCGTTTTCACTCGCGCGGGAGGCCGGCGGAGTTTTCCTGCTGCGCCATGAGGACATCGACGGCCCCCGCGTGCGCGAGGAGTTCTACCAAGGCATCGAGGAAGATCTCGAATGGCTCGGGCTTAAATGGGATGGCGAGGCGCTGCGCCAAACCTCGCGGATCGCAGCTTACGAGGCGGCGCTGGAATCACTGCGCGAACGAGGTCTGGTCTATCCCTGTTTCTGCACCCGCCGCGAAATCCAGGAGGAATGGGCACGGATGGGAGCCGCCCCCCAAGGCCCGGAAGCACCGATTTATCCCGGCACCTGCATGAAACTGACGCCGGATGAGCGACAGGCAAAACTCAATTCGGGCATCCCCTACGCCTGGCGGCTGGATTCCCGCAAAGCGTCCGCCCTCACCGGTCCCCTCGCCTTCCAGGATCTCCGCTTCGGAGAAATCCCCGTCAATCCCGCTTTGCTCGGCGATGTCGTCCTCGCCCGCAAGGACATCGGCACCGCCTATCATCTCGCGGTGGTGGTGGATGACGCGTTCCAGCAAATCACCCACGTCACCCGCGGTGACGACTTGCTGTCATCTACCCACGTCCACCGCCTGCTGCAAGTGCTGCTGGATTTGCCCGAGCCGACTTATCTTCATCATTCGCTGGTGCTCGACGAATCGGGAAAACGGCTCGCAAAGCGCAACGATTCCCTGTCAATTCAAGCTCTGCGGGAAAGCGGGCTGTCACCTGCGGACGTGCTGGCCCTGACGTGAAGCAAGGGTCAGCATCCGCCTTTGCAATCAAAGCCCCGACATCGTAGGATCTCTCAACCTCCTATCTGAACGCATCGGGCACCACGATGGAAACCAGCACCGACCAATTCATCCGCTACCTCGCGACGGAGCGCGGTCTGTCCGACGCCTATCAGACATCGGTCCGCCAGACGCTCGACGCGCTGGCGAAATGGATGAAAATCCCTCTGCGCGACCTCGGCGTCGATGAACTCGCGGCGTTTCTCAGCGAACGCAAACAAGCCGGACTCAATGCGGCGTCCCTGCGGATCACGACGGTGCATTTAAAAGTTTTTTTCCGCTGGCTGGTGAACAAGGGCACGCTGGAAATGGATCCGGCGGAACCCCTGCTCGCCCCGCGACCGGACCTGACGCTGCCCGAAACGCTGCATGCGGGCGAGTTGGCGAAATTGCTGGAATCCATCGATCCCTCACAACCGTTAGGCCGCCGCGACCTGGCGATTCTCGAACTTTTCTACTCCTCCGGCCTGCGGCTGTCCGAGCTGTGCAAGGCGCGGCTGGAGATGATGGATTTCGACGAAGGTTTCCTGCGCATCACCGGCAAGGGCGGAAAAACCCGGATCGTGCGGGTGGGCCACAAGGCGCTCGAAGCGGTTTCCGACTATCTCGCCAACGAACGACCGTCATTGGTTTCCAAGAAAACCTCGTCCCACATTTTCCTCAGCGTGCGGGGCGGCGCGCTGTCGCCGGACCGGGTTCGGCAGATCGTGAAAGAGCGGGCGAAATTCGCCGGGATCGACCAGAATGTTTATCCCCACCTCCTCCGGCATTCGTTCGCCACCCATCTGCTGGAAGGCGGCGCGGACCTGCGGGTGATCCAGGAACTGCTAGGTCACGCGGATATTTCCACCACCCAGATTTACACACATGTGGACCGGCAGCGGCTGAAGGCCGTTCACAAACAATTTCACCCGCGCGGATGAACGATCAACCGTAGGGCTTGATCTCGAGCGGCACCGCTGCCGGTTCCTCCTCTTTCGGTTTCTCGAGAGGCGCGGGAGGCGCGGACGCTTCCGGCGGCATTGGAACTGGAATCGCAACCGGCACGGGCGGAGTCGGCGCGGTCGTTTCGACTGATGGCACGGCCGCAACCGGAGCACCGGGAATCACCTGCGCGCCATCGACACGGATCGCTTGAAAAAGGCGGTTGTAATTGTGCCGCAACACCGCCGGCAACGAGACCCGACCGGCTTCGACGATGTTTTCACGCAGCAGTTTTGCGGACAAATTGGCCACCAGATCCGTGCCGATTTGCACCGCGCCTTCAGGACTCAGAATCGCCGCGCCCGCTTGATTGCCGCCGAGAATCACATCGCTTTTGATCGATCGCCCCTGAATGGCGATGGTGGACTGGGCGGAAGCGATCGCGCCCTTGGAGTTGACGGTGATTTCCAAAACCGCGTGGTCATCGGACGAGAGCCAGCCGCGGACGTGGTCGATCCTGATGGAAACGAAAATCCCGCCATCCGGCGTGGGACTGATCTCGGGCTTGTAAGTGCGGTAAGCGGAACCGGAAAGCGGATACTCGGCGGCGGAGTTCGAGCGCTTTTTCCAGCCGCCGAGACTTTGGCCGAAGGCTTCGTCGTCGAGAGTCACTGCGGCGAAAGCATGCGATACAGAGACGAACAGGGTGGCGATCAGCAGGAATATGGATTTCATGAGGAAAAATGGCGCTCGGTCGCGCGTTGATACGGGAAACGCACGGTTTCTATTCGATAAATTCCGGCGGCATCGGCGGATTGACCGAGCCAAACAAACGTTCCACCTGGGCCTCGGCTTTCAATTTATGCTCGTCCTTGATGTAGGCGGCGACGGTGCCGAGAGCCGCGACGATCGCGCCCCAATCATCGCCGTAACCGACGCCGGGAATGATGTCCGGAATCAAATCCGCAGGCAGAATCATGTAGCCCAAGGCCCCGACGATGACGCCCTTGGCCCATTTCGGCGTATCGCGATCCTGGAGGCAGTAAAAAAGCGTGAGCGCGGCGAGCAGGGTTTTCCGCCCGATCCTCGCGGTCGCCTTGCGGGCAGTGCGCCACAACCGCGGCGCGGAATACCAGCGCGGGGCGGAAAGCCGTTCGGCGGGAAGCTGCGGAGGATTTGGCATGGCGGGAATGAAAATACAGGGAACCGCGGCAAGCTGCCTCAATTTCCCCCGCGCCGCAAGGAGAAGCACCGCCCCCTCAGGCCGGCGCATCAAAATCAGGCGAAGATTTTTAGCCGCAAAAAGGATCAAGAAATACGCAAAAATGGAAATGACCGAGGTCTTCACTTCAAGATGAAATGATGAACGCCTCAAACCGCAGCCTGAAAATCGAGACTTGGCATTGAATCGAGTGATCGAAT
>CAYXZE010000188.1:0-5442 GCA_964469395.1 uncultured Luteolibacter sp. | reverse complement strand
TGTACATCTGCGAAATCTGTGGTTCAATTTCCCTCTTCAGCACCAGAACCCGCGCTGTGCTTCAAGATGGAATCACGAATCGCCTCAAACCGCAGCCTGAAAATCCAGGTTTGGCATTGAATCGAGTGATCGGATCGGGTTTTTGCGCCTTTTTTCGCCTTTTTGCGGCTAAGAAATCCAAATGTGCCGGCCTTGGCCCCGCCGGTCCCCGCTTTGCGCTCCATCATGCGGAGGCATCGCCCAGCTTCCCCGAAACCGCCTCCCACACCCGCGCCGTTTCCAGCTCGTTCTGGCAGCGCAGATCCAGCGGGCATTTTTCCAGCAGGCACGGCGCGCACTCCACGTGCCGCTTCACCACGGCATGGCGGCGCCCAAGCGGACGCTTCCACGCCGGATCGTTCGGACCGAAAAGCGTGACGCATGTGGCCCCGGCATGTGCGGCCAGATGCGGCAGCGAGCCGTCCGCCGTGACGACCAGCTCGTAAGCCGCCAACTCCGGCCAGACCTCCGCCAATGGCGAAACCGGAAAAAACACCGCCGCCTCACCTGATTTCTCCGCCAGAATTTTCCCCAGCCCACGGTCGCCCTCCCATCCCGCCACCACAAGTCGCCGCCCCTTTTCCTGCAATTTCCCCGCAATCTCCACCCACCGCTCGACCGGCCATTCGTGGCTCGATCCGAAGTCCGATCCCGGACACAGCAACACCGCCCCCGGCATCGCTTCCGCACCCATTTCCGCAGGTGCGAAAAATTCCGCCCGCCCGGTCTCGATTCCGAGTTCCTCCACCGCCGCCAGATAAAATCTCACCCGATGCTCCAGCGGCCCCGCCGAAAACCCGAGCGGATGCGTCAGCCGCTTCTTCAGCTTGCGCTCGTCCGGCCCCAGCCGCCGCGGAATCCCGGCGATTTTAAAAACCTCCGCCGCGAACCCGCTTTCCCACGCCAGCGACGCCTGCCAATCCCCCGCCAATGCCGCCGCCGCCCCCTTCGCTTTCGCTTTCAGCGGAAAATCGATCACCGTCAATCCGGCCAGAGTTTCCCAAAAACCGCGCTGCTCCCGCGGACAAAAAATCCCGACACCCAGCCCGGAAGCCATCAGCGCCCGCACCGCCGGCACGGCGAAACACGCCTCATCCCACCTCTCCGGCGCGGCCACCAACATTCCTCCGGCATTCATCGTCACCCGCCGAGCCTAACGACCGCTCGCCCTCACGCAAACCCGGAAAAAAATCAGCTCTCGAATTGCACGGCAGCTTGCAGCTTACACAAGCCGCGCATTCGACAAGCTTTGTCACCAAGCTGGCTACGAGCGGAAGGAAGTCGATGCCGCCCTTAATCAAGAACCCACCAACTGGCGGGCGGCGATGGCGCGGTAGAGCCGCAGCTTGCCATAGCTGATGCGGCCTTCGAGTTGTTCGAAAACGGGCTTCAGCGGGAGTTCGTCGTAACCGTCGAGCGCGGATTGCATCATTCGCTCTTCCTCCTCGGTGTAGAGACCACGCGGATCGAGCGTCGCGCCGTTTTCCAAGGCTTGGCCGAGGTGGCTCTCGATGGTGGACTCGGCGAGGCTGCGGGTTTTGGCGATTTGCGCCACGGATTGGCCGGATTGGAAAAGCTCCAGCGTGATGGCGGCGGTGCCAGTGGTGATGCCCGGTGCGGGGCGGGGGGCGGAAGCGTAAACGGTCTCGAGCGGCGCGAATTCCTGACGCGGGTTTTCCGCCAGCCAGTCGCGAATGGCTGTCAGGAATGCCTGGCCGTAGTCGTCGCGTTTTTTCTCGCCGACGCCCGGGATGCCGAGGAGCGCGGCGGCATCGAGCGGATAGTCCCGGCAGAAATGGCGCAGCGTGACGTCCGAGAAAACCACGTAGGGCGGGACGTTGCGGGCATCGGCGAGCTCCTTGCGCACGGCTCGCAGGTTGTCGAAAAGCGCGGTGTCGCAGGGAATTTCCCCGGTGCGGGCGACTTTCACTTTCGGCGTGTTCAGCGAGCGGGAGAGCATGACGGTTTCCCGTTTTTTCAAAATGTCGATGCCGCGCTGGCTGACGGCGACGGTGGGGAATTGGTCCTCGCTCGCCGCAAGCAGGCCGAGGCGGAGCAACTGCCGGCCGAGATCCACCCAATACGGGCGCGGCTGGTCCTTGCCGATGCCGTGGGTGGTGAGCTTGTCGTGTCTCCAACGCTGGATTTTCTCGGACATGCCGCCGGTGAGGACTTCGGAAATATGGTTGAGGCCGACGTTGAAATTGCCCGCCTGACGGATGCGGAGCACGCAACTGAGGAGCTTTTGGACATCCACGGTGGCGTCCCATTTTTCGCGCGGGCTGAGGCAGTGGTCGCAGCCGCCGCAGTTTTCGAGCGACCAGATTTCCCCGAAATAACCGAGCAGGCTGACGCGGCGGCAGGCGTCGCTCTCGGCGAAATGGGTCATCTGGTCGAGCTGCTGGCGGGCGACGTCGCGGGCCTGTTGATCCGGGATTTCGTCGATGAATTTGGTGTATTTCATCACGTCGCCACGGGAAAACAGCAGCAGGCAATCCGCGGGCAGGCCGTCGCGACCGGCGCGGCCGGTTTCCTGATAGTAGCCCTCGATGTTTTTCGGCAGATCCGCGTGGATGACGTAGCGGACGTTGGGTTTGTTGATGCCCATGCCGAAGGCGACGGTGGCGCAGACGATTTTCGCCTCGTCGCGGAGGAAGGCGTCCTGGTTTTTCGCGCGTTCTCCGGCATCGAGCCCGGCATGATAGGCGACGGCGGAAAATCCCTGGGCGCGCAGCGTGGCGGCGAGGGCTTCGGTGTTTTTGCGCGACTGGCAATAGACGATGCCCGAGTCGTCCGGGCGGACGCTGGCGAAGTTGCAGACCTGCGCCGCCGCGCCGGATTTGGCGGCGATCTGGTATTTCAGATTCGGGCGGTTGAAGCTGGCGAGAAAGACCGAGGGCTCGCGGAGTTCGAGTTGTTTTAAAATGTCCTCGCGGACGCGTTCCGTCGCCGTGGCGGTCAGGGCGAGCACCGAAATGTCCGGAATGAGCTGCCGCACCTCTCTGAGGCGGCGGTATTCCGGGCGGAAATCGTGGCCCCACTCGCTGATGCAATGCGCCTCGTCCACCGCCAGCGCCGCGATTTTCCAACCCGCCAACCGCGAGAGGAAATCCGGCAGCATCAGCCGCTCGGGCGCGACGTAGAGCAATTGATAGTCCCCCGCATTCAGGCCATCGATGCGGCGGCGGGCTTCCTCCGGGTCCAACGTCGAATTCAAAAAAGTGGCCGCCACGCCGCTGGCTTCAAGCTGGTCCACCTGGTCTTTCATCAAGGCGATGAGCGGCGAAACCACCACCGTCAGCCCCTCGCGGACCAGCGCCGGAAGTTGGTAACAAAGGCTTTTCCCCGCACCGGTCGGCAGGATGGCCAGCACGTCGCGCCCCTCCAGCGAGGCCTCCATGATTTCCCGCTGCAACGGACGGAAATCATCATAGCCGAAGGTTTGCTTGAGGCGGCTGGAAAGGAGGCGTGCGCTCATGAAGCGCAGTTAAATGATGATCGTTTGAACAGATCAAGTGGGAAGTTGGAAGGCCGTAAAAAAATGAAGAATTGCGGAAGAGCGCCGATCCGGGGGATTTTGTCTGTCGGCGACCGGGCAAAACCGGATTTCATGGTTCGAGCAAAAGTGGACGGGGATTCCTGTTCTTTAAGTCGGCCCCGATGAAGCCCGCCCGGACGATGGGAAGAGAAAGAGACGGGCTTCGCGCTGCCGCTTTCGCCACGCATCGGCAGGCGGGCCGAAGTCCCGCCCTCCATATCTTGCCCGCCACTTTCAGCCACGCGTGCGGCGGCTTGCGCTGCGGGTGTGGAGCTGGCACGGTTTGCCGCATTGGAAACGGCATGGAAAAATGATCTTCCCGAGAGCTTCGACCCGATGACGGCGAAGGAGCTGCGGCAAAGCCTGCGGCGCGGCAGTTTTGTCTATCCGTTCCTGGGCATCCAGTTGCTGGCGGTGTTGGCGATGGCGGCGGAGTTCAAAACGGGCCATGCCGGGGCGAGCGGGAAATACGCCGGGGCCCTCAATTTATGGCTGTTAGGTAATTCCGGGCCGTTCTGGATGATGGTTGCCGCCGTCTGCCTGCTCATCATGCCGCTGGGCGGTCTGATCCTGATGGGCCAGGAACTTGAGGAGGGAAACCACGAACTGCTGCTGCTCACCAAACTGAACCGGTGGAAGGTGGTTTTCGGCAAATTCATCACGCTGTGGGGACTGTGCGCGCTGACGTTCATTTCCCTGCTGCCCTACGTGGTGGTGCGCTATCTGGTCGGCGGGATCGAGTGGTGGCATGAGGCGGCATGCGCGGGGACCATTCTGGGCGGCTCGGCGATGATGGGCGCGGGGGCCATCGGCGCATCGGCTTTCAGACGGATCGGCGTGAGGGTGGCGGTGATGCTGCTTTATGTCGCGTCGATGTTCCTCGGCTCCGGCACGGCGCTGTTAGGTGCCGGCAGAATCAGCGGCGGCTGCGGCTGGCTTTATCATTTCACGGCGCTCGCGGCGGTGATCGGCTACACGCTGGCGGGGCTGGCGCTGGCCCGCTCGCGCCTGCGCCTGTCGATCCTGTGTTTTGAAATGCATCCGAGCACGATGATGATCGGCGTGCTGGTCTTCGCGCCGTTTGTCATCGGGGTGATCACCGCGTTCACCATCGGCTGGGGCGGCGCGGCGGGGTTGATCGGGCTGGCCCTCCTTTGCTGGCGGGTGGATGCGGTGCCGAAGGTCCCCAAATGGATGCCGCCGCCTCCTCCGAATATTCCGCCGCTGCCAGGCAGTTAGAACACCGGCGCGCCGCGCGGAGCTTTCGGCACGTGCGCGGTCCGGCGCTTGGGGATGAACGGGGCGATCAGCGAGGCCTGGAAATCGAACACCTCGGAGAAATCCTCCTTTTTGTCCGAGTCCTGCTTGCCGAAGACCTGCTCCTCGATGAGGTGGAAAACGATGTCGCCGAGGTCCTGACATTTGCGGATGTTCCACTCTTCCATGAGGGTGGAGGCCATCGGGCCGAATTGTTCGAGCGCAAAATCCCGGCAGCCTTCGAGCAGTTCCGGGCCGGTAACATGGCGTGCCTGGCCGCCGTTGGATTCGGCGATCCGCTTGAGCGTGAAGTCCAGAGCGTCCTTGATGAAAAAGTAAGCGTGCGGATCAAAACGTTTGTCGCGTTTCAAAATGGAAACGACGGATTGTTCGAACTGCATGGCTTGCATGGAGTAAAGATGCGGGATGAGCCGCGCGGTGTCAATTCTCCGGCATGGTTCTCCGGCATGGAGGAACCGCGAAGCCGCAGAGGCAGCGAAGAAGATGGAATGATAAAAACCGTCCCGAAAAGTCAGTGAAGGAATTTCACGCCGACCCCGTTTCCGGAAAACTCCGTCGTCTCAAATCCCGACCCGCAAATCTCTCGC
>CAYXZE010000187.1:0-5459 GCA_964469395.1 uncultured Luteolibacter sp. | reverse complement strand
ACCGAGCAAGGCGCTTTCCATTGGCCTCCCATGGTCGGGCGATCGGATATCGCCCTTCCTTGTTTTCAGACTACCACTTGGAGCAGCGGCTCGGTCCGGCGCTGGCGTTTTTCAAACAACACGGTCTCGCGATAGCCCGCAGCCCTGGCGATTTCGATGGCCCGGGGAAAATCCCGCGCGACCTCGCCGGGCGCGTGCGCGTCCGAGGAAACCACCAGCCCGATGCCTGCGGAACAGGCGAGTTCGAGAAATCGCGGCGCGGGATAGGCTTCGCCACACGGCTTGTGCCAGCCCGCGGTGTTCAGCTCGATGACGCTGCCGGACGCGGCGATTGCATCGATCACCGGCTCGTAAAAACGGTCGAGATCGCCCGCGGGCACGTGGGAGAATTTTTTCACCAGATCCGGGTGGCCGAGAATGTCGAAAAGCCCGCTGTCGGCCATTTTCGCGTAGGTTTCCCAATAATGGCTCCAGACGGCGTCCACATCGCTTTCCGCCCAGCGGCCGAGCCACTTGGGGTTGTCGAAATCCCAGTCTCCCAGATAGTGGACGGAACCGATCAGATAGTCCCACTCGTAACGGGACGCGAGGTCGGCGATCCAGGGTTCGCAGCCCGCCAGCCAGTCGCATTCGAGTCCGGCGCGGACCGGGATCCGGCCCGCGGCATGAATCCGGGCGCGCTCGATCCATTGGAAATAGGCGGGCAATTCCGCGACCGCCATCCGCCAGTCGTCGAACGGCTCGGGAATCTGCGGAGCGTGGTCGGAAATGCCGTATTCGCTCAGTCCGGCGAGCACGGCGGCGTCGATGTATGCTTCCGGCTCCCCCTCGGCATGACGGCAAAGCGGCGTATGAGTATGATAGTCAGCGGGCACTTGTGGATTTGGGGAGGAATCGGATTGAACGGATTGAAAAAGCCATACTAGAGTCCCTGCAAGCTGCAAGCACCAGACTTTCCATGTCCGATTTTTCACCAGAACCCGTCTCGGGCAATTCCGTCACCCGCAACCTTCTCGAGCATCTCCGCCGTCATCCGAAACGGATTGTTTTCACGGAAGGCGAGGACATCCGGATCATCCAGGCGGCGGCACGACTGGTCTCGGAACAAGTGGTGGCCCCCATTCTGCTCGGCGACAAGGAACGCATCCTGGCACTGGCGGCGAAGCACGGGGTGTCGATAAAGTTCATTCACATCATCGATCCGCCGCGGGCCTCGGACTTCGGACTGTTTTGCCAGCGCCTCGAAAACATGGCCCGCTACCGGACCATGCAGCTCGGCGATCCTGCGGAAATCGTCGCCCGCCCGCACTATTTCGGAGCCCTGATGGTCCAGTATGGCCAGGCGGATGCGGTTGTCGGCGGGAATCAGGCGCTGCCCGCAGCTTATTTCCGGGCGCTGCTTCACACCATCAAACCGACCGAGAACGTCCCGAAAATCTTCGGTGTCACCATCCTGACGGGCGATCATCTCCACAATCTGGGCGGCAGCGGCATCCTGTTTCTGGCGGATTGCGGCTTGATCCCGAATCCCAACGTCAGCGAACTGGCGGCGATCGCCATCGAAACCGGCAAGCTCGCCCGCCATTTCCTCGGTCGCAAAGCCTTCGTGGCGATGCTCAGCCACTCCACGAAAGGCTCCGCCAACACGCCGGACGCCCTCCGGATGGCAGCCGCCACCGCGATGGCCCAGGATGAAGTGAGAAAGCAGTTTCTCGACCTCAGCATCGAAGGCGAGCTCCAGGCTGACGTGGCGCTCGATCCCACGGCGGCGGAGACCAAGCTTCCCGCCGCCGAGGTTCGTTCGCGGGCGGACGTGCTGGTTTTCCCGAATTTGGACGCCGCCCACATTTCCCTCAAGCTGCTGCAACACGTCGCCGGGGCGCAAAACTACGGCCAGCTCATCCTCGGCCTGTCTCGTCCTGCGGCACAGGTCCCGCGGACGGCCACCGTGGAAACCATTTTCGGCACCGCCGCCGCCGTCGCGGTGGAGGCCATCAAGTATCACCAGATCCATCCCGAGAGCGATTTCTAAAAAGCGGCAGGGCCTCGGAGCCAAGGCCGTTTGGCGCCGCTACGGGCTTTACCCTCGTTAGATTGACGCACTTCCGGGAACGGGCTAGTTCTCACGGGTGATTATCATCCGGGTCCTACGCGTTCTCATTCTCTCCCTCGCCTTCGCCGGTGCGGGAAATGCCCAACTCGCCGCCAACCTCAGGCTTTCCAAAAAACTCTACGTGACGGGTGAACCGGTCATCGCCGTGGTGACCATCACCAACCACGCCGGCCGCCCGCTCACCTTCGCCAGTGACGGACGGATGCAGTGGCTCGATTTCATCATGAAAGACCATCGTGGCGAATCGGTGAGCCCGAAAGGGCGGACGATTTTCGGGAAAATGACCATCAAGGCGGGAGAATCCCTCGCGCGCGAAGTGGATCTCACCCAGCATTTCCAGTTGAGCGAATCGGGTAATTTCTCCGTTTCCGCCGTGATCCACATGCCGGGCAATGTCGGCGAAGGTTCATCCACCAACCGCGTGCTGTTCAGCCAAACCCCCGGAGCCCTTTACTGGAGCCAAAAAGTCGGCATTCCCGGCAAACCCGGCCAAACCCGCGACTTGCGCCTGCTCAGCTTCAGTGGCCAGGACAGAGCCCAGATTTATGCCCAGGTCATCGACGGCGCGACCGGGCAAAACGTCCGCACGTTCCTCCTCGGTGACATCCTGTCACTCCGCAAACCGCTCGCCACCGTGGACCGCCAACAACGCATGCACGTCATGTTCCTGGCGACCCCGACCATGTGGGTCCACTGCGAGATCAACACGGACGGAAAACTCGTGAACCGCCAGATTCACCAGCGTGCCGCCCAAGGAGATCCGCAATTACTGACCTTCGGCGACGGAACCGTCCGCGTGGCCAACAGCATTCCCTACAATCAGAAAGCGGCCGCCGAATCCAAGGCGAAGATCCGCAAGGCTTCGGATCGTCCGGCGATCACCTATTGATCGCCCGAATAAAATTTTATCGCACGAGGAGAATTGGCTTTACAAATTTTATAAATTATCAACATATCTTAATTGTTTCTCGAAACCAACCCCTCCGCTCCATGAAATCCCTCCTTCAATCCCTGGCTCTGATGGCCGTCTTCGCCTTCAGTGGCGCGGCAAGCGCCGCCAATTTCCGGACCGTCGTGATCGACGCCGGGCATGGCGGCCACGATAACGGCGGGCAATGGGGACGGGTTTACGAAAAGCACCTCGCCCTCGACACCGCCTTCCGGCTTGAGAGCAAACTGAAAGCCCTGGGCTACCAGACCGTGATGACCCGCCGCAGCGACTATTTCATTTCCCTTCCCCAGCGCGTCAGCACGGCCAACCGCTACCGGAACGCCATCTTCGTAAGCATCCACTACAACTACACCTGGAAACAACAAGTGAGCGGCTTGGAAACTTTTTACTCCAGCGCGGAAGGTCAGAAACTCGCCCTCCATGTGCAAAACAGCTTGATCCGCCGCACCCGGACCGTGGACCGCAACGCCAAATACGCCCGCTTCTACGTGATCCGCAACTCCACCCACCCTGCCATTCTGGTCGAGGGCGGCTTCGTGAGCAATACCGCGGAACGCAACCGCATGAAATCCGCTTGGTTCCGTGAATCGATCGCCCAGGGCATCGCCGATGGCATCCAGCGCTATCGGCGCAACTGATTCCATTTCGGATGAGCCGCCGGTCCGGTCGGCGTAGATTCCACCATGGCCGCCGTCACGATCGCCGAAACACTCGCCATCGAGGCCACCGCCATCGCCAACGGTTGGACCGAGGAACAACTCCTCGATCTGGCGGGCGCAAGGCTCGGACGGGCGATCGGCCGCCATTTCCCCCACCCCGGCAACGCGATCGGCTATTTGGGAAAAGGCCACAACGCCGGTGACACCCTCGTCGCGCTGCGCATTCTGCGTGATGAATTCGGCTGGAAAATCGCCACCCGCAACGCCTATGCCATCGAGGATTATGCGCCGCTGACCCGGAAAAAATGGACCGGGCTGGACATCCGCGGACCATTGGAAAATCCCCCGCCGTGGCGGGATCTCGAAGGCCCCCTGCTCTTGTTAGACGGTCTGCTCGGCAGCGGCACCCGGGGAAATCTCCGCGAGCCTCTGCTTTCGCTCGCCCGGGAAATGAGCTTTCTCCGCCGAAACGCCGGCGCGCGGGTAGCGGCGGTGGACTTGCCTTCCGGCATCGATCCGGACTCCGGCGAGATTTTCCCCGACACGGTCATCGCCGACACCACCTTCATGATCGGCAACGCCAAGCGCGGCTTGCTCGCCGGCCATGCCAGCCCGGCGACCGGAGCGCTGGCCTTGGTGCCCGTCGAGCCGCTAACCACTGTTAGATCCGGCGCGTGCGAACTCATCGCACCGCAGACGCTCGCTTGCGGAAAACTCCCCCGCCCGTTCGATTTCCACAAGGGCCAGGCCGGACGCGTGGCGATCTTCGCCGGTTCGGAAGCCTACACCGGAGCCGCCATTCTCGCCGCATCCGGCGCGCTGCGCGGCGGAGCGGGACTGATCACGCTTTTCGTGCCGCAGGCCGTGCGGACATCGATTTCCGCCAAATGCCCGCCGGAAATCATCGTGCGCGGATGGAGCGATCCACGCGAAGTCTTGGAACACCGCTTCGACTCGCTGGTCATCGGCTGCGGATTGGGCGAAATGGATGAAGCGGCGGGAAATGGCGTGTTAGATCTGATTTCCCACAGCCCTTCCCCCGTCGTGATCGATGCGGACGCCCTGAACCTGATCGCGAAATCCGGCAGGCTGGACATCCTCACCGACCGGCATGTCATCACCCCCCATCCGGGAGAATTCGCCCGGCTCGCTCCCGACCTTGACGGCTTTTCGCGGGAAAACGCGGCGCGGCGGTTTGCAGACAGGACACCCGCCACCCTCCTGTTGAAAGGCAGCCGCACGCTTGTCACCCGCCACGGCCAACCGCTCCGCTGCAACTCCACCGGCACCCCCGCCATGGCGACCGGCGGCCAGGGCGATCTGCTCGCCGGAGTCATCGGTGCCCGCCTGGCCGCGGGCGACTCACCGCTGGATGCCGCGTCACTCGGAGCCTGGCTCTGCGGCCGCAGTGCGGAAATCGCGCTGAACGAACGCCACTTGTCCGAGGAATCGCTCGTCCCCGGAGATGTCCTGCATTTCCTCGGAGCCGCCTGTCAGGACTGGAAAACCTCGCACCGTTAGAGAAGGTCTGAAAAATCGACGAAGAATCGCCCGAAGCCCAAGGAGCGGCGGAGTCCGTCCGCCGTGCCCATGGAAAAGCCAATGGAGCCGAGCAAGGCGCTTCGCATTGGCCTCCCATGGACGGGGCGATCGGATATCGCCCCTCCTTGGCGCGCTCCAAGGAGCGGCGGAATCCGTCCGCCGTGCCCATGGAAAAGCCAATGAAGCCGGGCAA
>CAYXZE010000186.1:0-5468 GCA_964469395.1 uncultured Luteolibacter sp. | reverse complement strand
GGAGGGCGGGACTTCGGCCCGCCTGCCGATGGGAAGTGAAAGAGAAGAGCTTCGCGCTCCCTCTTTCGCAGCGCATCGGCGAGTGGACAGGAATGTCCCCTTACTGCGGACAGGAATGCCCTCCCCTGCCGTGCCCGCCACTTTCAGTTGCACCAAGGACTTTTCCGGCTTTTCCGGCTTTGACCTGCCGCGCTCCCGGGGCATGCTGCCGCCGTCATGCCGAACGGACTTTCATCGGCGGAGCTTCTCCGCTACTCGCGCCACCTGCTCATTCCCGCCGTGGGCGAGGCCGGACAGTTGCGCCTGAAGAACGCTTCCGTCCTGTTGATCGGCACCGGCGCGCTGGGCTCGCCCGCGGCACTCTATCTGGCGGCCGCCGGCGTCGGCAGGCTGGGCCTGGTGGATGCCGACGTGGTGGATGCCTCCAACCTCCAGCGCCAAATCCTGCATGGCGAGTCGTGGATCGGAAAACCGAAACTCGAAAGCGCCGCCGCCCACCTCCGCGAGGTGAATCCGCATGTGCGTGTCGAGCTCCATCCCGTGAGATTTACGCCGGATAACGCCATGGAAATCGCGAAAACCTACGACATCCTGGTCGATGGCTCGGACAATTTCCCCACCCGTTTCCTCACCAACGACACCGCGTTTTTTCTCAAAAAACCGCTGGTTTACGGCGCGATCCACCGCTTTGAAGGCCAGACCGGCGTGTTCGCCCCGCACCTTGGCGGGCCGTGCTACCGCTGCCTGCTGCCGAACATGCCGCACGCGGGCAGCGTGCCGTCCTGCCAGGAGGCGGGGGTGTTGGGCGTGCTGCCCGGCATCATCGGCTCGCTGCAGGCGCTGGAGGCGATCAAGCTGATTCTCGGCATCGGCAGCGTGCCGCTCGGGAAGCTCACTTGTTACGACGCGCTGGGCAGCAGCTTCCGCAGCCTCAAGCTCAACCGCGATCCGCAATGCCGCCTGTGCGGCGACCGGCCGGACATCCACGGCGTCGTGAATGCGGAAACCACCGCCGCCGCGACCTGCGATTTTACCCCGACATCCATGGAAACCATCACCACCAGCGAACTCCGCGCCATTCTATCAGAAAATTTCGAGGGTCTGCTCATCGACGTCCGCGAGCCGGATGAATACGCCGTCGCCCACATCGAAGGCTCGCGCCTGATCCCATTGGCCACCCTGCCCGGCGAGTTGGAAAACCTGCCGGTCGACGGTGAAATCCTCATCCACTGCAAGTCCGGCAGGCGCTCCGCCAGGGCCGTGGAACTGCTTCTCAGCCATGGCTTCACCCGCGTGAAAAACGTGGCGGGCGGCATCGACGCGTGGCTGGCGGAAAACTAACCGTTCAGGAGATCCTCCAACGCGCTTTCCAGCGTGGGGAAGCGGAACTCGAATCCATCCGCCACCAGCGCGGCGGGAAGCGCGTGCTGGCCGGTGAGCAGGGCTCCGCCGAACCCGCCGAGGATGAGCTTGAGAAGAAAACCGGGGGAAGGCAGAAGCGCGGGACGGTGCAGCGCGGCGGCCAGCTTGCGAGTGAAATCCACGTTGCGCTCCGGATTCGGCGCGCTGACATTGAGCGGACCTGTTAGGTTTTCCGAGAAAACCGCGTGGACGATGGCGGCTTGAAGATCGGCGAGATGGATCCACGGCATCCATTGCCTGCCGGAGCCGAGCCGCCCGCCGATGCCGAGCTTGAAAACGGAGCGGAGTTTCTCGAATGCCGGGCTGTTTTTCCCCAAGGCGATGCCGGTGCGCAGGCAAACCACCCGCACGCCGAGCGTTTCCGCATCCATCGCGGCATCCTCCCAATCCCTGCAAAGCCCGGCCAGATAGTCGCTCCCCGGCCGGGCGGTTTCCGTGATGATTTCATCGCGCCGGTCACCGTAAATGCCGACACCGGAGGCGTTGATAAGAACGGCGGGGCGCTGGTCTTCCGGCAGTCTGGCGATGGCCGCGACGACGCGGGTGGTCACGCCCGCGCGGCTTTCGTGAAACAAGCGGCGGGACCGATCGTTCCAACGCTGGTTGATGGGCTCGCCCGCGAGATTGATCACGGCGTGGTGGCCGGAGAAGTCCAGGGCATCCGGCGTTTGCCAGCGGTCCACGCCGGGCAGCGGGTGCCTGCCGCCGCGGCTGATGCCGGTGACGGCCATTCCTTTTTCCGCCAGCAGGGAGGGCAGGCCGTAACCGATCAATCCGGTCACTCCGACGATGGCGACACGGCGAGTGGGGTGCATGCCGGGAAATATGGGGAGGAATCCCGAACCGCAAATCCGATTTTTCCAACCCGTCCGCCGGCAGGCTTTCACCCTTTACTTCAACGGCCCGGGGTTTTCTTATCACGCCGATGCTGAAACTTGGTGCATGGATGATTTCCCCGCTGCTTTTCCTGCCGCTCATGGCGCAGGAAACTCAAGTGCTGCCGGAAGGCGGAACCGCTTCGCCACCGGTCGATACAATCACCCCGGTGCCGCCACCGGAAATCCCGTTCGGCTCGGTCGGCGAGTTCGCGCCCGCCATGCCGAAGAGCCTGAACATCAGCAACTACGGCGGAGGAACCATCGAATACACCAAGGATGTGGGCATCCGCTGGAAGGGGCCGGGCGTGAAAATCACCGGCGACACCGGCCTGGAAGTTTTCGCCGACACCGCGGTGGTGGACTTGAAGGCGCAAACGGCGACGCTGGAAGGCAACGTCAGCGTCTATCAGGGAAACATCCTCCAGCGCGGCGAACGGGCCGTGTATTATTACGAGAAAAAATTCCTGGATGCCAGCGGACTGAAGGCGTCGATCGACCCCGTTCTGCTGGAAGCCGGGAAATTCACCGTCGAGGAACGGAACGGAAAGAAAGTTTACGTCGGGGAAGACGCGGGCATCACCACCCATGACGTGGAGAACCCGGACTTCTGGGTGCGGTCGAAAAAAACCACGATTTATCCCGGCGAGAAAATCGTCTTCAACGACCTCCGCTTGTATGCGGGAGACGTGCCGGTGTTCTGGCTGCCTTACATAAGCCAGCCGCTGGACGACGAGCTCGGCTACCATTTCATCCCCGGCTCGCGCTCGAACTGGGGCCCCTACCTGCTCAACACCTACGGCATCATGCTCGGCGGCGACTACAACGAGACGACCGGTGAAAATGAAAACGCCTGGCTGCTCTCCCGCTGGCATTTCGATCTCCGCGGGAAACGCGGCATCGGCACGGGCGTGGATTTCCTCGATACCCGGGTCGGAAATCCCGACGAAATCAGCGGGCTGAGTCTTTACTACCTGAACGACCTCGACCCGGACATCAGCCGCTCCGGCGTGCCGCGCGGATTCGTCAACGAGGACCGCTACCAGATCGAACTGAAGCACCGCCTGAAACTGGATTTCCCGGATGACGCGGATTGGCGCATCGACTCGAACATCACCTGGCTGAGCGACCCGTATTATCTGGAGGATTTCGCGCCCGCCGAATACCGCACCGACCCCGCGCCGGACAACACGCTCGGAATCTATCGGCGGGATGACGCGTCATTGCTGTCGCTTTACGCGAGATTCCGGATCAACGACTTCTATCGGGCGGACACCCGCCTGCCGGAAATCTCCTTCGATCAGGCGCGGGCTCCGCTTTTCGGCCTGCCGGTCCTGCATGAGGGCGGCACGTCGTTCGGAATCATCGGCGAGCAAGCCGCCGATCCCACCCTCCACGCGATCCTCAACCCCTTGCTGAAACTCACGGCGGGCGATCCCTCCGCCAATCGCCTGCTCAACCAGCTCACCGGATTCGACCGCGAGCTTGCCGGGAAAATGTTGGCGCTGCCGGTGGGCGACCCGCGGCGCGAGGCGATCCGCACCCAGTTGCTGGATGCCGGCTATTCGCGCTTCAACACCTATCAGGAACTCTCGCTGCCGGTGACGCTGGGCGGCTTTTTCAACCTCACCCCAGAAGCCGGAATCGGTTACTCGAACTACAGCTCGGTGGACGGACCGGTGGGCAGCTCGGACCGCACCTACCTCCATGCCGGCGCGGAAATGTCCGTGAAATTTTCCAAAGACTTCGGCGAATATCGGGACCATGGCCTCGGCCTCGACGGACTGCTGCATATTTTCCAGCCCTACGCCCACTGGTCGGTGGTGTCCACCAACGACATGACCTCCGTGGACCCGCAGGTGGACCGGCTCACGCCGACGACCCGCCCGCGCCCGCTCGATCCCACGCGTTTCACCGCGGTGGACGAGTTGGAAAGCTGGAACGTCGTGCGGCTCGGCGCCCGCAACCGGTTGCTGACGAAGCGCGACCAACAAAGCTTCGAGTGGCTCTATCTGGACACCTATGTCGATGCGTTCATCAACGATCCCGAGGGCCGGAGAAACTATTCGAACCTCTACAACGACGCCCGCTGGCGGCCCCTGCCGTGGCTGAGTCTGGACGTGGAAACGCAATTTCCCATCGCCAGCGGCGGGTCGGGCTTCAATGAATTCGCCAGCCGACTGCGCTTCATGCCCAGCCGGAACTTCGAGTTCTCGTTCGGCTATCGGGTGCTCCACGGCCACCCGGTGCTCGTCGATTCCGACCGCTACGACATCCAGACCTACACCCGCTTGAATGAAAACTGGGGCATCGGCACCCGCCATGTCGTGGAGCTCGACGACGGCACGCTTGAGGTTGAGCAATACACCGTGCACCGGGATCTGGGAAATTGGATCGCCGGCGTGGGCCTCACACACCGGGACAACCGGCTCGACGAAGAATACGGCATCATCTTCAGCCTGACCCTGAAGGATTTCCCCTCGGTCTCCTTGCCTTTCCGAATCGATTCGGAATAGTGGCGCGGCCATGACGATTTCTCCGGAAAAACTCCTCACCTCCCTGCGCTGGCGCTACGCCACCAAACAATTCGATCCCGTCCGCAAGATCCCCGCCGCGACCTGGGACGCCATCGAGGAATCGCTCGTCCTCACGCCGTCATCCTTCGGCCTGCAACCGTGGAAATTCCTGGTGATTCAGGATCCCGGCATCCGCGCGCTGCTTTCACCGGAGTCGTGGAAACAACCGCAAGTCACCGAGGCGTCGCATTACGTCGTCCTCACCGCCCGCACGGATTTGGATGCCGCCGACATCGACGCCTGGATGGCCCGCATGGCCGAGGTCCAGGGCGGCAGCGCGGAGACCACCGCCCCGCTCCGCGGCATGATCCGGGGATTCGCCCAGGCGATGAGCCACGAGGAGCGGCACGCATGGAACATCCGCCAATGCTACATCGCCCTCGGCCAGTTGATGGCGTCCGCCGCCTTGTTGGGAATCGACGCCTGCCCGATGGAAGGCATCAGCCCGGCGGGCTACGACCATGTCCTCGGGCTCGAAGGCAGTGGCTACGCGACCGTCGTCGCCTGCGCCTTGGGATACCGCTCCGCGGATGACAAATACGCCGCGATGCCCAAGGCCCGCTTCGACCGCTCGCGGGTCATCGCCCGCGTTTAG
>CAYXZE010000185.1:0-5505 GCA_964469395.1 uncultured Luteolibacter sp. | reverse complement strand
CCGTGGTGACGGGGACGCCGAGTTCCTTGCCGATTTCACCGAGGATGCGGCAGCCGTCTTTCACGCCGGGTCCGCGGAAGGCTCCGACGGAAGTGCGGTTCGCCTTGTCGAAGGAGGCTTTGAAAATGAAGTGGATGCCGGTGCGGTCGGCGATTTCCTTGAGCGAGCGGGCCATGTCCCAGGCGAAGGCTTCACTCTCCAGCGCGCAGGGGCCGAGGATGAAAAAAGGAACCGGGCCGCCGACGGGGACGTTGCCAATGTTGAATGGGTCGAAATTCATGGGTGCAGGATGGTTTAATGACGGGTGGATGCAAGCGCTGCTTGGAACAGCGGGCGGAGATTGTCGAGCGCGGTGGCGAGGAGTTTGTCCTCGGTGGCGGTGAGATTGCCGCGGGTTTTGACCGCGAGCATGTCCAGCGAGTCCATCACGGACCGGGCGGCGCGGAGGTTGATTTGTTTTTCCCCGGTGTGGGGATTGGGAATCTGGCCGAGGAAAAGCCCGGCGTTCTGGGCTTGGAGGATGATGAATTCGTTGAACCGGGGATCGGCTTCAGGCGCTGCTGGCATGGCGGGAGAATTGGAACTCCCGGCGGATGATGCAAGTGGGAAGACGAATCCGCCTCCGTCGCCTTTATCGACAAGGATTCGCACGACCAGTGATCGGAAAAAATCGAGGAAAAAATGCGGAAAAAGCAAAAACCGCTAAAAAACATGGCCTCTTCCAAATCAAAATTCAAAAACCCTCAATCCATCTTGAAGCAAAGGCTCCGGTCATTTCCATTTTTGCGTATTTTTTGATCCTTTTTGCGGCTGAAAATCTCCGGCTGATTTTTGATGCGTCGGCCTTGGCACCGGGCTTGCCGTGGAGGGCGAAACCGGGCAACTTTTTCCCACGATGAAATCCGTGCCACTCTCCGCTTATCAGGAAACCCTCGGGATGCTGTATTTTGCCCGAATGGTGGATAAAATCCGACTGAATGCCGCCGGGAATCTGCGGGAAGATTTTTGTGGAAATCTCGGTTCGGGTTTTGACGGGCGCTGCGTCGATTTCCTGCGGGTGGATTATCCGGCTCTCACGGCGCGGGTGCTGGCGGGTGGCGGCGATGAGGAAATCCTGCGGTGGTGCCATGCGACGGGACGCGAACTCAGTGAGGGCGATGTTTTTATCTGGAACGAGTTCCTGCGGAAGGCCGGCTGGAATGACGGCACGACGGAGATCCTGGCCCGCCGGAAGAGGGAAAGCGGACTCGAAGGCCGCGATGAGATTCAGACGATGAGCGAGTATTTCGAATACGACGAAGGCCGGAAATCCTGAGAACCTTGAGGAAGGTTTTTCATCCTAAATTCAGAAGTGAGAACCACGGAATACTCGGAATACACGGAAAATCAAAGAGTCCCAAATGAGGCTGCTTTCACTCAAAAGGTGAGGTTCATTTTCCCATTTACCGATTCTTTTTCTCGCGTGCTGATTCTTCCTTGGTCGCGGTTTGGCGCGATGTGGATTGGGGTTTGTTCTGGGATCTGGCTGCCGGAGGTTGGGGGCGGGAGGGTTGTTGGATCCTTGGTTGGGGTTGACGGCTGGCGGCCTGTTGGGCTTGGGGCCGTGGCTTGGGATCATTTCGCTGAGTCATGACCCGCGGGCTTTGGGGGCGGGGACTGGTGACGGATTCCCGTTTGTCCTCCGGCTTGGCCTTGCGTTCGGGTGCGGCTTCACGTTTGGGGGCGGGAGTCGCTTTCCGTTCCCGATTCGGCTCGGTCTGGCGCTGGGGCGCGGGATTGGGGCGGCGCTCGGGAGTTGGCTCGGCCTGGCGTTTTTGGCCGGGCTGGGCCTTGCGTTCGCGGTCCGGCTCGGCGGTCTGGCGTTTTTCACCGGGCTTGGCCTTGCGGTTGGAATCGGGTTCGGCATCGCGTCTTTGGCCGGGCTTGGTCCGGGTTTCTCCGGCGGGTTCCGGCTTGCCGTCTTTACGCTGCGCGCCCTGGCGATTTGCCTCGCTCTTTTTATGGGCGGGGGTGTCACGGTCGGCTTGCTGGCGTTTGTCATTTTTTCCGGTTTGAGCCGCGCCCTGTTTTTGTTCCGACACGCGGGGTTGCAATCTGGCGGGCGGGCCGCCGTCTTTCTCGGTGCGGGCGGGCTTGTTGGTCTTCACGGGCGAGCGATTGACCTTCACTTGGGCCGGCCGGGCGTCCTTGTCGCCGGCTTTCGGGCGATCCCCTTTGGTTTCGAGTTGCTGGCGTTCTTTTCCGAATTTCCGGATTTCCTGCTTTTGCGAAACGAAACGCTCGCGCTCCTGTTTATCGACGGCTTTGAAACGCTGGCGGGCATCGCCGTTTTTGCGCGCCACGACACGGTCGAGACGATCCGCCACGGCGAAGTCTCCGCGTTCACGATCCGCGGCGGAACGGGCGTTCAAGGCGGCCCAAGTGCGCGGCGGGCGGGCGTCGGCACGATCGCGGCGGTGTTCATAATACTCCTGCCGCTGGCGGTCCCAGTTCCGGTTGTGGCGGTGCTCCCAGCGTTGGTGCGCGTAGATGGGATCATAGCCCCGGCGACCGGAATAATAGGAACAGGACGCGTAATACCCGCGGTTCCGGTATCTCGGCTCATAGTAGTCACCGAAATAGTAGTGGCAGTAGTTCGGCCTCAAAAACAGGTGGTTTGTGAAAACCGACAGGGAAATGACCGTGGCCGGCGAGTAGTAAAAGCCCGGGCGGGCGATGTAATCCCGGCGGAAATGGACGGGCGCGAAGACCACGCCCCGGCGGACGACGGGATAGTCCCAGTAGCCGTCCACATAGACATAGCCGCGATGCGTCCAGCGGTAGTAGGCCGGCATCCAAATCCAATTGGGCCGGGCGACGACCCAGTAACCGGGACGCCAGGCGTAGCGATCTTCCCGATAGATCCAGTTTCCCGGAATCCACGTCTGGTCGTCCGAGGTGGCCTTGACGCTCGGCCCGGCCTCGACGCTGCGCGGGGGCTCGGGCAGGTAGGAAACCTCGGTGGTTTCCTCGTCTTCCCAGTAACCCGAAGTCCATTGATGGCGACCATCGACTTCCGCCCAATAGCCCGGAACCCATTCGCGGCCCGGCGGCAAATTCCGCCAGATTCCGCTGATCCATAAAAAGTCGTTTTGATCCTCATCCCAGGCCCAATAGCCCGGAATCCAAATGACATTGTCGCCTTCCAGTCGTTGTTCCGGCGGGACTTCCTCAATCAGAACCGGGGGTTCCCGGTCCACGATGATTCCGGGCTCGGGGTTGAAGGAGACGGTCCCGGCAAACGCCTCATGGACGGGGCCCCGGGTGAGAATTTCCGCTCCGGCGGCACCGCCGTTTTCCTGGGCGGAGGCCCGGGCCGGAATCAGAATCGTCGCGCCCAATGCGAAGAGAGTCAAATGGGCAAGGGTTTTGTATTTTTTTAAATTCATCGCGTCCTCCTGAGTGTGGTTGCGTTGGTAAAGACGAGAGGGATGAAAGTTTGATTCAATGTTTCTTCGGAGGGATGATTGACATTCAGGAAATCCGCACGGCAATCCGGCACGGGGGCATTTTGCAATCCTCCGCGCATATTGCCGAAATCACGCACGATGTTTTCCGGCATCACTCGGGAGCCGCAGGCACGACGAGCGTCGGCACGGCGGCCTTGCGGACCATGCCTTCCGCCACGCTTCCTAACAGCAGCGAGGCGATCACGCCGTGTCCGTGCGAGCCGATGACGACGAAGTCCGCGCCGCTTTGTTTGACGTGTTCGAGCAGTGCGTGCAGCGGGCTGCCCTCGGCGAGTTGCGAGGTGGCGTAAGGGACTTGCGCGCGCGCCTGGGCGAGGAGTTCCTCCAGTTTGAGAGTCGCCCGGCGTTTCGCTTCTTCCTGAAAGGCGTTCATCGCCGGGAATTCGTCCGGCGTGAAACCGTAGGCGGTGTAGCTGGGCTCCGGCTCGATGACGTGGAATAATTGCAGGTCGGCCCCAAAGGATTTTGCCAGCCTGATGGCCATTTCAAGCACTCCGGGAGTGGCGTTCGAGAAATCAACGGCAACGATAATGGTTTTCATGGCATCCTTTCGATAACACCCAACGCCCGCTGTTGCAAAGATTCATTGCCTTTACCGTCGGAGGCATCGTGGATGAAATAGACCCCGCTCCAGTGGGAAAGCGCGGTCCGCCAGGAATCACACGGAGCTGCGCCCAAGTCAGCACCAGTTCCCGCCGATCCGGTTCTGGCTGGAGCGGAGCTCACCGGGCATTTTTCCGCTGCCACGGCCATTGGTGAGAAGACGGGCGTGAATTTCACGGATGAATTTCCCTGCCGAGATCGAAAGAAAACTTTCCATCGGCAAGATGAAATTAAAGTTTTTTGGCGATTTCTTTAATTTTGGTCCTGAGATTGAAAGCGATGTTTCAATCTCCAGTGGGGCAAATGGTCCGTTTCACTCCGCGACGTGTATAGAAAATCGGCCTTTTCTATACGCGTCCGGGAAATGCTTCCCAACGTGGCTTAAGGAGGGTTGATCTCCGGTCAACCCGGGTCGACGGAACGTCGACCCTCCTTACGCGTGATACTCCTGAATGCTCTTCACCGAGAACTCTTTGGTTTTCAACGAGCGCATCGCCTTTACCGAGGCTTCGGCGGCGGCGAGGTTGGTGGCGTGGGAGATTTTCTGGGCGATGGCGGTGGAGCGGATCAGGATCTCGTCGGCGCGGGATTCGTGGGTGGCCGGGGTGTTGATGATGAAGTGGATTTCGTTGTTTTTCATCCGGTCCACGATGTTCGGGCGGGCCTGCTCGGCGACTTTGTAAACGCGGGTGCAGGGGATGCCTTCCGCGATGAGGCGGGCGTGGGTGCCGCCGGTGGAGAAGACGGTGTAGCCGAGATCGACGAGATCGCGGGCGACGGCGACGGCGCGGTCCTTGTCCCGATCCGAAACGGAAAGGAAGACATTGCCCTCGGTGGGGAGGGGGTTGAAGGCGCTGATCTGGGATTTGGCGTAGGCCATGCCCCAGTCGGCGTCGATGCCCATGACCTCACCGGTGGACTTCATTTCCGGGCCGAGCACGATGTCGATGCCGGGGAAGCGGTTCCACGGGAAGACGGCTTCCTTCACGGAGAAATGCGGCGGGATGATGGTCTCGGTGTAGCCGAGGTCCTTGAGTTTTTCACCAACCATGACCTTGGCCGCGAGCTTGGCGAGGGAAACGCCGGTGGCTTTGCTGACGAATGGCACGGTCCGCGAGGCGCGCGGGTTGACCTCGATGACGTAGAGCTGCTCGTCCTTCACGGCGAACTGGATGTTCATCAGGCCGCGGACGTTGAGCTCGCGGGCGAGGTCGATGGCGGCGCGGGTGATTTCCGCCTTGATGGAATCGGATAGGGAAAACGCGGGAATGACGCAGGCGGAGTCGCCGGAGTGGATGCCGGCCTGCTCGATGTGTTGCATGATGGCGCCGACGACGGAGGTTTCGCCGTCGCTGATGCAGTCCACGTCCACTTCGGTGGCGTTGTCGAGGAA
>CAYXZE010000184.1:298-5550 GCA_964469395.1 uncultured Luteolibacter sp. | reverse complement strand
GCCGTTTGGCAAATCCTCCGCGAAACCGCTCGCGTCGCCGATGAAATCCCACCTCTCCTTGGTGGGGCGCTCGCCCGCTCCATCGTTGAAGGCACACCATACCCGGAAGGCCTCTTCTCCGCCATCATTCGCCGCATTCAGGCGGATCGAACCATCAATTATCTCCGTGCCGCCACCCTCAAAGCAGTGCTCGTCAGAAATCACCACCAAACCATACCCATCATGTTAGACAAAGAAAACACCGACCCCGCCTACCTCCTCGGAAGGCTCTTCGCCACCTTGGAGAAAACCCAGGAAGACGCACTTGGTAGCGTCAACGCAGGCTTGCGGGACAAGTTCTACTCCAGTGCTTCCGCCACTCCGGTCAGCGTCTTTCCCCGCATTCTCCGAACCTACCAGCATCATTTGGAGAAAATGCCAAGTGGGGCATTGGCCGAACGAATCGGTTCGGAAAAAGCCAGAGCCGCCAAATCCTTCCGAGAGCGGTTAATTCAGGACATTATGGATGGCATATCCCCCACTGGATTCCCCAATCAGTTTCCTCTCAAAAAACAAGGCGTCTTCGCCATCGGTTACTACCACCAGCGCAAAGACTTCTTCACTAAAAAAGAAACCACAACAGAACCCGAAAATCCAACTGACTGATTCTTCCTATTACCCATCAACTCTCAACCATCCACCATCAACTACCATGAACCACCGCTACGACTTCCTCTTCCTCTTCGACGCCCAGGACGCCAACCCCAACGGCGATCCCGATGCTGGTAATCTTCCACGCATCGATGTGGAATCCGGCCAAGGCCTCGTCACCGATGTCTGCCTCAAACGCAAAATCCGCAATTTCGTCGCCATGACCGGCGAGGGAAAAGACGGCAAACGCATTTACTTCACCGACGGTGCCGTTCACAACATCCAGCACAAGGACGCCTACGCTGCCATTGGCGAAACTCCTGCCAAAACCGTAAAACCTGAAATCAAAGATAGGGCAACAAAGTGGATGTGCGAAAACTACTACGATGTCCGCACTTTCGGAGCCGTCATGTCCACCGAGGTTAACTGCGGTCAAGTCCGCGGCCCCGTGCAAATCTCCTTCGCCCGCTCCATTGATCCCATTGTTTCCAGCGAGCACGCTATCACCCGCACCTCCGTCACCAACGAGAAGGACATCGAAAAAGAACGCACCATGGGCCGCAAGTTCACCATCCCCTACGGCCTCTACAAAGCCCAGGGATTCGTGAACCCCTTTCTCGCCAAACAAACTGGATTCGATGATGAAGACCTCGAACTCCTTTTCACCTCCTTCGAAAACGCCTTCCAGTTCGACCAATCCGCCGCCCGCCCCGCCGGCAGCATGGCCCCGCGCGGTCTGCTTGTTTTCAAACACGACAGCGCACTCGGCAAAGCCCCCAGCCACTCGCTGTTTGACCGCTTGAAAATCGAATCCTTCGATGACACCCCGGCGGAAGACGGCAAGCCCCCGCGCAAGTTCGCCGACTACGCCAGCCGCATCACCTTCGACACCACCGGAAAAGGTGATTGGCAAAAGCTCGACCATTTCATCAAACCCGGCGAGTCCAAAGACCTCGGCAACGGCATCTCCCTCATCCGCAGGATCTAACGCCATGTCCACTGCTCCACCACCCACCCGCGCGGATCTCGCCCGTGAATTGCTCCGTTACAAGATGCTGGAGTATTCGGACGATTTCTTTTGTGCGACGTGGTTGGTGAATCTGGAGTTTGAGCTTTGGAAGGCGGCGGATTTGGCCGCGCCTTCGGCCATGCAGGGGGGCGTCGTTTCTGTCCAAACCCTTCAAGCGCCCCAAGCTCCTTTCCACCACCGGCGAGCCGCCAGTGCAGTATCCCGAGTGGGAGGAAGAAGAAAATTGAACCACTGTCCTGTTGGAAATTTTTCCATGACCCATGCCCGCCATGAACTTCGACCAAGGAGAATTTAACTTTAACGCCAAGGGATCGGAAGACGGTTACCGGAGATGGCGTGAGGAACTGGATGAGAAGAAGCGCGCCTTCGAAACCCGCTGGGGAGTGATTCTCAGCCGCCGGGTGCGCGTGACGCTCCGAGATCATGCCAAGTCGCTAACAGGAATCCTGGAGTGGTCGAGCGATCCGAAGAAAGGCAATCAAGGGCCGCCGTTGTTCAGGCTGAAAGGCTTGGAGTTCACCGTGGGTGAGATTGAGAGCATCGTGCAGGAGGATCTGGATTGAGTCATGTTTGCCGAAGACCGCCTTCTGCCGATTTCAGCACTCCAGCACTGGCTGTATTGTCCGCGACAGTGCGGGTTGATCCATCTGGAACAGGTGTGGGCGGAAAATAGATTTACCGCCGAAGGGCAGGTGCTGCATCACAAGGCGCACGAGGGTCCGGACGAGAGCAAGGCGGGCGTGCGGATCACGCGGAGCCTGTCGGTCCGTTCGCTGGTGTTGGGAATTTCCGGGCAGTGCGACATCGTGGAATTTCATCCGGATGGGCGCGTGATTCCGGTGGAATACAAACGCGGCAAGCCGAAATCCCATCACGCGGATGAAGTCCAGCTTTGCGCGCAGGCATTGTGCCTGGAGGAAATGCTGGGCGTGACGATTTCCAGCGGATGTCTGTTTTACGGGGAAAACCGGCGGCGGACTTTGGTGGAGTTCGACGAACCGCTCCGGCAACTCGTCGCGGAAACCATCGAGGCATTGCATGCGATGATCGATTCCCGGGTAACGCCACTTGCGGAGTATCTATCAAAACGTTGCGACGCCTGCTCGCTCATCGACATCTGCCAGCCGAAAGCCCTGCGCTTCAAGCGGGGGGCGCAGGCGTGGTTTTCATCCTCGCTGAATTCCCAACTTCCCAACCCCGAATCACCGTGAGACGCCACCTCAACACGCTTTTCGTCACCCTGGAAGGTGCCTATCTCCGCAAGGACGGAGCCGCCATCGAGATCCGCCATGAAGGCGAAACCAAACTTCGCGTGCCGCTCCACAACCTGGACGGCATCGCTTGTTTCGGGTGGGATATTTCCTGCTCCACCGCCCTGATGGCCGCCTGCGCCGAGGCCAAGGTCGCGCTTTCATTTCACAATCCCCACGGGAAATTTCTAGCAGCCTCCAACGGCTTCACTGCCGGAAACATTCTTCTCCGCCGCGAGCAATACCGCCGCGCCGATCACGAGCCCGCATCGCTCGCCATCGCCGCGAACATGATCGCCGCCAAGCTCGCGAACACCCGCCACGTCCTCATGCGCGCCGCCCGCGATCACGGCGAGAAATGCGCCGAGCGCGCCTTCGCGCTCACGAACGCCGCGGATTTCCTGGCCGTCCGCATGAACCTTGTCTCACGGGCCACCAGCCTCGACACCCTGCGCGGCATCGAGGGCGATTCCGCGGCCTGTTATTTTTCCGTTTTTCCCCATCTTCTAACGAACCACGATCCCGCGATCACCATATCCGGCAGATCTCGCCGTCCGCCGCTCGATCCTGTCAACGCCCTGCTTTCCTTTCTCTATGCCCTGCTCATGCACGATTGCCGGAGCGCCCTCGAATCCTGCGGACTCGATCCCCAATGCGGATTCCTCCACCGTGACCGTCCCGGTCGCCCTTCGCTGGCGCTCGATTTGATGGAGGAATTCCGCGCTTTTTTCGCCGACCGCACCGCCTTGTCGCTTTTCAATCGCCAGCAGATCACCCTCAAGGATTTCGACGTGAAGGAAAATGGCGCGGTCCTCCTCAAGGATGACTCCCGCAAAAAAGTCCTCACGGCCTGGCAGGAGCGCAAGCAGGACGAAATCACCCATCCTTTTCTCGATGAAAAGACCACCATCGGCCTGCTTCCCCAGCTCCAGGCTCGTCTCCTCGCCCGTCATTTGCGGGGTGATCTTGATGCCTACCCGGCGTTTTTAGCCAAATAGCCAACTATGTATATCCTCATCACCTACGACGTCTCGACCACGACGCCCGCCGGAAAATCCCGCCTGCGCCGCACGGCGAAAACCTGTCTCGATTTCGGGCAACGGGTGCAGAACTCGGTTTTCGAGTGCAAGGTGGATCCGGCCCAGCTCGTCAGCCTTAAAGCCCGGCTGCTGGAAATCATTGATCCGAAAACCGATAGTCTGCGTTTTTATCATCTTGGCAGCAACTGGCACCATAAGGTCGAACATCATGGTGCGAATGATGGCTATGATGTGGACGGAACGCTTGTGGTTTAGGAGTCGGCGGATATTTTCTCCACCCGGCCGCCCGTTCAGCCACGCCGCGAACCCCAAGCGATCTTGAAATCCCTGGGTGGTTCGCGATAGCGGCCAGGCCTACGGCTTTCGTTCTTTGACATCCAAACATGAAAAAACTTCCACCCGCACCGGGCCGGAATTTACAGGTTCGCGGAAAACTTCGTTCTTTCCCTAGAGCGAAAAGGATTCCAGACTAACGCTGTCGCCCCTCGCGTAGGGGCGCGGATTGAAACACCCGTTGCACGGCGTTTGCGAAGTGCTCCGGGTGTCGCCCCTCGCGTAGGGGCGCGGATTGAAACGCCGTCTGGTCGCGAGCTAAAGGCACCATTATCCGTCGCCCCTCGCGTAGGGGCGCGGATTGAAACGTCGTGCGCGATCCTTTCGGGTGTTCTAGCGCGAGTCGCCCCTCGCGTAGGGGCGCGGATTGAAACTGAAACGGGCTGCTAATACGGTTTTCTAACCCCGTCGCCCCTCGCGTAGGGGCGCGGATTGAAACAGCATAACGCACAAGTGGAGGGACCGGCGGGCAAGTCGCCCCTCGCGTAGGGGCGCGGATTGAAACAATGACGGATACAAGTTCAACAATCGGTTTGGCGGTCGCCCCTCGCGTAGGGGCGCGGATTGAAACATCGGGCTGTTCGGTGACTCGACCTATACCGAACGTCGCCCCTCGCGTAGGGGCGCGGATTGAAACCTTGGGGAGGTGGGCTACCTGCGGCGCGATTCCGTCGCCCCTCGCGTAGGGGCGCGGATTGAAACACGAGTTGGGAGGGATGAAGCTCGACCCGGTATTGTCGCCCCTCGCGTAGGGGCGCGGATTGAAACGCCTATGATGAGGCTCCCGTCGTCGGGTTCCGGGTCGCCCCTCGCGTAGGGGCGCGGATTGAAACAAGATTTCCGGCAGGCGTGCGAGAGGTATCAACGTCGCCCCTCGCGTAGGGGCGCGGATTGAAACAGATGAACACTAAAAAAGATTGACGCCGGGAAAGTCGCCCCTCGCGTAGGGGCGCGGATTGAAACCGCCCA
>CAYXZE010000184.1:0-288 GCA_964469395.1 uncultured Luteolibacter sp. | reverse complement strand
TGCCCCCTCGCTCTCCGTCTCCCGGCGATGGTCGCCCCTCGCGTAGGGGCGCGGATTGAAACCCATTTCCTTGAGCTGCCGGAGCACGCGCACAACGTCGCCCCTCGCGTAGGGGCGCGGATTGAAACAATGGCAAGGTCTCTCACTACATCATCCCCGAAAGTCGCCCCTCGCGTAGGGGCGCGGATTGAAACTGTTGCGAGGGTGGCGCGGGAATGGGCTACCACCGGTCGCCCCTCGCGTAGGGGCGCGGATTGAAACCGGAACCGCGCTGTGGCAGCAGTGGGG
>CAYXZE010000183.1:0-5553 GCA_964469395.1 uncultured Luteolibacter sp. | reverse complement strand
GACTACGACACCCAGATGGAAATCGCCCGGCTGATGCTGGAGAAGCGGCTTTCCGGTCTGGCGGCAATGGGACACCCGCTAACAACCGCAGCGGAGGTGCTGCCGTTTATCGTGAGGAAGGGATTCCACCCGAAACTCGGAGCGAGGCCACTGCGGGACTGCATCGAAAAACTCGTCGGAGACGCGGTTTCCTGCCGCCTGCTGGAGGGAGGCCGATGTGAAGGTGTGCTTCATGTCACCCATGACGAACTCAACGTCCAGCCGTGAAAATGCTGCTTGCAACACCTAATACAATACGACATTTCGAGGCTTCTGCCATATACCAAAAATCCCGGGAAGGCAACGCCTCATTCTGGAGCACCCACCACATCGTAATCCGCGCCCGGAAGTACGACCGCCGCGGACCAAAAACACGATGTCAGTGTGGAAATCCTTCAAAAATCACCCGACCACAATTTGGAAATCACGCATCATGATGATTTGGGATTTAACAAAGATCTTCGCTGAATTCGATGACGAGGCGGTATCGGAGCTGGCGCGGGAAATCGACTTCGACGAAACCGACATTGGTGCAAGTTAGTCGGCGGGGTGGAATGGAGCGGGATCTGGACATCCCGGCGAGGATGCACGGTCAACGGCGGTTGGATAGGGGGGAATTTTAGGACGTTTACAATCAAACGCCTGCCGCACAACGCGACGCAAGAGCAAGCCGCCGGACTGACGCCCGCGCACATCGCCGTCGAACGCCGGGCCGCCGCCGAAAACGCCGCCTAACAAAATCCCGCCCCGCCAATGTCAAGGGGGCGAATTTTACGACGCTTACTGAAAAAAGCCAGTGTCAGGCACTTAAACGCACGCAGCCTGGGTTGCCGCTGGGCATCGGACACGTGCGCACGGCCAGCAAGCTATGGGTTCTTGCTCTTCTCCTTTGCTTCCTCAAGCTCCAGTTGCTTTTTGAGGAGATCGATCTCCGCTTGTATCTGCTCGGTCCTTGCTTCGGCGAGTTTCGCCTCGTTCTTGGCGGTTGTAGTTTGATTCTCGAATGCTTTGGCAGGGATGCCGATGATTGAGGAAGCAAGATTGATCGGAATCTGTATAAGTCCTTCGATCGCGCTTTGCCTAGTGAAGTCCCAATCGTTGATCACGCCACGATCCAGTTTGACCGAATGCGTTGTTACTCCGACCGGGCCTCTTTTTAGGGGGATCACCACTGCTCTTTCATCGACAGTCCTCGAAACCGTCATCGAATGCTGTTTCAGGAGGATTTTCTGTGTACTGGCTGCGCGGACTTGGTAGCTTTCGACGAGCTTTTGATACTGGTCAATCTCCCTATCCACGAGCCTGATCCTATTCTGAATGACGTTCACCGCGTGGGTGTTTTGGGCAACGGATCTTTTGAGTGCCTGTTCATTCGCCGAAGCTCCAGGGAATTGCCCCAGCGGGTTGATCCGCTTCTCTTCCAGCTCTAATCTCTTGGAAGCATCGTTCCTCTCCCGCGAATATTCGAGGGCGGATTCTGCAAGTATGCGGGCATTATTCTTCAGCTTTGTGACGTTCCGGCTTGCCGCCGCACGCCGCAGTTCCGCAACCATGCCCTCCTCCACTTCGAGGTTGATCGTAACAGCACCCTTGGTCGTGTTACGGGTGACCAGCCCAGGAGTAACTCCGCATTCCCGTGCCGGCATTACTCTCAGTGATGAAGCGGGACCGCTTTTGCCTACTCCACCACCTCCGGTGGACATGCTGGCGCTCACACGACCGGAAGCCCCCTGAAGTTGGAAGGAATCGGAATTCTTTTTGAGATGCCATTTATGCACGCCTGGAGTCAATTCCATCAGAATCGACGCGATTTCGATCTGGCTCGGGATCAGATGCCTATTCCGTTCGATCAGCGGAGAAACAACCTCCAGCTCTGGGATATCCGGAAGCTCCGATGCTTTGAATTCGTCTCCGCCGCCACCTCCATGCGCTCCCGGGCCTCCTTTTTCGATAAAATCGATAGCTCCAAGGGGGCTGGCCGTCGTTGCGACAATTATCGAAACTGCATCTCCCAGTTTCTTTGAAATCTCCGCGATTCTTCCATCGTCGTTCACGCTGACCGAGGTGAGAAGCCCATCGTTGACCCTCACCTTGTGGTCTCGCGTGAAAAATTCATTCGCAGAGCTGTGCAGCGTGAAAGCGCCCACCGACTTGTCCACCACGAAAAGGGGTATACACGCAATGTCAATGTTCGCCTTCTGGATCTTCTTGGCAGGGTCCACGGGATCCGCGTCCAGCGTGGGTTCGATGTTGAATGTCACCTCATATTCAGTCTTTGGCAGATAGTAGACAATGCCATTGCGAGGATCATCTTCTCCATCGTTGTAAGAAGAGATGGAACTACAACCGCAGAGCAGCGAAAGCCCGGCGAGGACGGGGGGCAAATGGATACGAGGCATGGGAAAGATGGATAGGGGATGGAGTGTGAATCATTGATTTGGAATAAGCCCTTAATTAGCGGCTTCTTCTGCCACTCCCGCTCCTGCTCCTCTTCTGGTTCCCCCTCCCGCTTCTCCCTGCTGCGTCCCTCCCTGCGCTCCTCCCTGCGCTCCTCCCGCCAGCGGGAGGAATTGATAGAAGCTCACCAGTTCTTCTGTTCCTGCATTCTCCACCGAAACCACAAATGCCTGTAGAACGACGCTTGCGCCTTCGGCAACGGTGATTCGATTGACAGTTTTCTTGTCTCCGGTGAAGGAAAGATTCACCGTTGCCACTCCTTTCAGAACATGGAGGTGGATGGTCTTCTCTCCCGTATCTCCTGATGTATACAGCAACGTGGTAGATGGATTTCCGCTTGTTGCGGCTGGATTCCCGGTAGTCGATTCCGAGGGAATCTCGGGTGAGATCAAAGGCTTCGAATTCCCCGGCAGTTTTGATCCCGCAGAGGCGGCACGAGCCTTCAGGATAAGTGGACGGGCCAACTCCTGCGCCAGAGATGGATGGGCAAGAGCCAAAAGAATCAATACAGTGGGATATGCTTTCATGATTGAGGTGTGGAGAAAGAAAAAGTCTGGTGGAGGCAATCACGGATCAATTTGTGGTTCCAGCACACCGCTTCCTTCTTCCAAGCACTCGATAAGCGCTCGCTTGATAGCGTCCATAGGCTGTATGGAAAGTGCCTCGATCCGTCCTGAAGCCATGGTCTCCAAGGGGATGATCCTTTCTAAGGACGGATCGCCCGTCAACCAAACAGAAGAAAAGTGGAGAGCTCGGCATTCCAGCAAAAGACCTTTTATATCCAGATGTTTCTCGGAAAATTCATCAGCTATTCCGACCGCTTTCACGATTTGTGCCATAAATCCGTCCTCCTGATACCGGGAAAATTTCGTGCCGTCATCATCCGGTCGCAGGGTGGCTGTCCCAAAAGGCTTGCCATCGAACAGTACTAAATATCTCCACCCAGCGAAAAAAGAGTTGTGGGGAAAATTTCCGCCATTCGGGGCTTCGACTCCGAATTCAAACAAGGGAAGTGGCCCCACTCCTTCCAGTGGAGAGGAAATTGCGTCTATCATTCCCTGCGCCAGCTTCAACCTGATTGTCGGATCCTCATCGATCACGAACTGCATGCCCTTCGTGAACACTTCAAAGGCGTCCGCAGGAATATCTGGAGGTTCAGTCATGGTAGGACTTCGTTCTGATCGGGTGTTACATGAAAACGGGTCTAGCCTCCCTGGTAGTGAACATCGACCAAGTCCAGACACCGGACTCATGGATATGATCGAACCAGCCGATGCCGTCCCAAGGGTCGGCTAGCAGGAACCAGCGTATGTTCCCGATTTCTTTTGTACCGAAGATCGTGAGCGCATGTTTGTACCCCGAGAAATTCAGCAGCATGACGACTGGATTCCCCCGCATGAGAGCATTGATAATTTGCAGTAATTGCTGGTCATCAGGGCCGGTCGCCAATTTGGATTTCATCCAGCAAGATTTAAGCCCCGCCCTTTTAGTCACCACCTCCGTATGGTAGGCTTTGTTGCAAGAATATTCTCTTGGCGGCTTGTAGTGGATCGGTCGGGAAGTGGACGGCATTCCCTCGCGGAATTGCATGTAAGGACGCAAGTTTCCGATCGGTCCGTGATCAGGAACGTTGAGCATGCAGCAATCATTGCGCCCCAAAATGCTGCAGGCGGTCGCGCACTGGAGTGTGTGACCGGCTCCGGCGGCGTCCAGATGATATTCCACCAGTGCGGCACCTACGGCATTCCAGCACCAGAGGCTCAAGATCTGATATTGGGCGCAAGCCCGGAATCGTGACAGGTCCACGAGCTGGGCCGAAGCACCAGGCGGATTGTTAAACTTCGGAAATGTGCCGTCCCTGGGCGAGTCCCGATGGGATGGCGGGGGAGAAATTGCATCGGCGGGCTTCCGTGCGGAATAACGAATTCTCACACGCTTTTCCGCGAGGCTCGGAGGAAGGATCATGGTTTAGCTGATTTTGGCTCTGCCGTGAGTGGAGGTGAATTTGGACCAGCTTCTATGAGGTTTTGCGAGGAAATAAATCAGGTTTGAATGCAGGGCAGTTCCATTAGGGGGAGAAGCTGTTCTGAGTTGTTTCAGAATTCCCCGCTATGCTAGCAATCGTTTTTTGGCGTTGAAAAGCAAAATCTGGCAGTCAACACAAAAAACGTCGGAGGGCATGGCTCAGGCTCCATGGCTCACCGTAAGTGACCGTACCCTCCGCAACGTATGCGAAAACCCGGCGGGCTGTGTCTCTACCATGCCTCGGAAAATCCCGGGGGGGCAGCGCCCCATGAATCTGCAACCGCCATGTCGTAACCTACACCCGGAAGCACGACCGCTGCGGACCAAAAACACGATGTCAGTGTGGAAATTCTTCAAAAATCACCCGACCACAATTTGGAAGTCACGCACGATGATAATTTGGGATTTAACACCCAAGTGAGCTGATCCGGCGAACCGAGCGGCCAGCCGGTCGGCTTCCGCGTTTCCGGAAAAATCCGTATGGTGACCCGGATTTTTCCGATGACATGCACGTCCAAGTCCGAGCTTGGCGGGAGTATTGTGCCCTGATCGCACGATGGAATTCTATGCCCGACCGGGCGGCTTGAAGTGGTTCTGTTGGAAGCCCTGTCCCGGCCAACTGGCTCAAAGCCCGCAGCGGGAAACCGGTTCGCTTGGCAACCTGACTTCGTAAGTGTCATAGTATGCAAACGATGACACCAATGAACCCGCCGCCGCAAATGCCCATGCATGGCGCTTTGGACCACGCTCACCATGTGAATCCGCGAGGCCTGAACCCACTCATAGGTGTCATAGATCTGCATACTATGAGACCTATGAATCCGCCGTAGCAAATGACCATGAATGGCGCTTCGGACCACGCTTACGCCGGAGCGCTCAAGCTGCTGGATTCATAAGCGGCGAGAACCTCGCGCTTGTATTCGGGAGTGTAGCGGGTGCGTCCGGTTTGATCGGATTTGACGATGACGCCGGCGGACTGTAAGCGTGGTCCGAAGCGCCGTTCATGGTCATTTGCTACGGCGGTTTCATAGA
>CAYXZE010000182.1:0-5578 GCA_964469395.1 uncultured Luteolibacter sp. | reverse complement strand
TGGTGGCGTTGCGCTGGGAGTCGTTGAAATAGGCGGGAACGGTGATGACGGCCTGGGTGATTTTTTCACCGAGCTTGGCTTCGGCATCCGCCTTGAGCTTGCCGAGGACCATCGCGGCGATTTCCTGCGGCGAGTAGGTTTTCTTTTCGCCGGCGACTTCGATCTGGATGTGCGCGTCGCCATTGGCGGCGGCGACGATGGTGTAGGGCATCCGCTTGTCGGCTTCCTTGAGCTCCGAGAATTTGCGGCCGATGAGGCGCTTGGCGGAGAAAATGGTGTTTTGCGGGTTGGTCACCGCCTGGCGTTTGGCGGCCTGGCCGACGAGGCGCTCGCCGTTTTTCGCGAACGCGACGACCGATGGGGTGGTGCGCGCGCCTTCCGAGTTTTCCAACACGGTTGACTCGCCGCCATCCATGACAGCCATACACGAGTTGGTGGTTCCGAGGTCGATTCCGAGGATTTTGGACATAAATTGGTTTCCTTTCAGTTTTGTGCCGATGTGGCGGCGTTGATGCCGGGTCTTACGCAAGGAATGTGCCCAAATCGGACATTTTCCATTAAACCCTTGAAATCATGAGACTTATGAATCCACAGACAGGAAACATGGATCGAAAACCGGATGATTTAGGGACGATTTGTCGCACTCGCCCGGCGACAAGCTGACGCAGTGAGCGCATTTGCACGCTTTTCGTTTCCGCTCTTGTGTCCGTGCGGCATCCCCCCCTACGGTCGCCGCCACTTCATGCGAGCCCAGCCGTTCAAATGGATTGCGCGCGGCGAACCGTTTGAAAAACAGACGAACGGTTCGGCGGGTGGCTTTCCGCCGATTCTCGAACACCTGATCCGCCAGCGGGGACTTCCCCCGGGCGTCGATTTGGAGGGCTATTTGCGCCCGCGGCTGAGGGATTTGGCGGACCCATTTCTGATTCCGGACATGAAACTGGCGGTGGAGCGGGTGCTTCTGGCCATCGACAGAAAAGAGGAAGTCTGCATTTACGGCGATTATGACGTGGATGGCGTGACCTCGATCACCCTGATGCGGCGGATCCTCATGGCTTACGGGCTGACGCCGCGCTATTTCATCCCGCGCCGCGGACCGGAAGGCTACGGACTGAGCACGGCGGCGTTGAAGCGCTGCATGGCGGAGGGACCCAAGCCGGATTTGCTGATCACCGTGGATTGCGGGACGGTTTCGGTGCACGAGGTGGCGGCGCTGCGGGCGGAGGGAATCGAGGTGCTGATCGTCGATCACCATGAGCCGGATCCCGGGGAAAAACCGGATTGCTGCGCGCTGGTGAATCCGAAATGCGGCACCGAGTTCACCTATCTCTGCGCGGCCGGCGTCGTTTTCAAACTCGGCCACGCGCTGCTGAAGACCCGCCCGACGGATCTCGATTTAAAAACGCTGATCGACCTGGTGGCGGTGGCGACCATTTCCGACATCGTGCCGATGATCGGCGAAAACCGCCTGATGGTGCGCCACGGGCTGAAACATCTGCCCGGCACCTTGAATCCCGGGCTGCGCGCCCTCCAAGAAGTGACCGGCATGAACGGCGCGGCGACCTCGATGGATGTCGGGTTCCGCATCGGCCCGCGACTGAACGCCGCCGGACGAATGGACGCGCCGGAGGATGCGCTGGCGACTTTGACCACCGATTGCCGCCGCCTCGCCTTCGATCTCGCTCAAAAACTCGACGCCTACAACAAGGAGCGCCAAGCCCACGAAGGCCTCATTCGCCGGGAAGCGGTGGAAATGCTGCATGACTTCGACCCCGAGCGTGACCCGGTGATCGTGCTCGGCTCCCGTGCGTGGCACCACGGCGTGGTCGGCATCGTCGCCTCGCGCCTGATGCGGCAATACCACAAGCCGACGTTCGTCATCGCGATCGACGAGGACGGCATTGGAAAAGGCTCGGGGCGCAGCATCGACGGGATTTCCCTGGTCGAGGCGATCCGCGCTTGTGAGGACGAACTCATCGGCGGCGGCGGTCACGCGATGGCGGCCGGGCTTTCGATCCATGAGGAAAATCTCGACGCTTTCCGCGCCCGTTTCGCCGAGTATGTCCTGACCCACACCACCCCCGAGCAACGCCAGCCCAAGCTGATGTATGACGCGGAGATTTCCTTCGACCAACTCTCCCTGGAATTTCTCGCCAGCTACGATCTCCTGCAACCCTTCGGCAGCGGCAATCCCCAGCCGACTTTCATTTCCCGCAAGGTCGGTCTGAGCCGCCCCCCGCTGCACATGAAAAACAACCACCTGCGCTTCATGCTGCGCCAGGGCTACCACGAGCAGGACGCCGTCTTCTTCGGCGGCGGCGAGTATCCCCTGCCCGATCCGCCGTGGGACATCGCGTTCACCATTGATCGCAACAACTTCCGCGGCCGGACCACGCTGCAACTCATCATCCAGGACGTGCGCGCGGCGGAGAGTCTTTAGAAACAAGGATGAGCGATATCCGATCGCCCAACCCATGTGAGGACCATGAAAAAGCGGAATCCTCGCCTCATTGGCTTTCCATGGGCGCGGCGGACGGATTCCGCCGCTCCATGAGAAGGCTTCACGCATCGCCCAAATTCAAAACAGCCTCTTAAACATCCTCCGAAGACTCGGTGACCACCACCCGCTTCGGCTTCAACAGGAAATAAAGCAGGAAACTCGCGCCGAAAATCCCCAGCGCGATCAACGGCGCGACCTCCGCGCCCGGTGCCGGATCCGTAAATGCCTTCCGCACCCGCACCGCCACCAGCAGCGCGCACACCAGCGCCCCCAAAACAGGCACGGCGAGCGGGACATCGAAGCCGCCAACCGGTTCCCCCGGACGGCGTTTGAGCACGATCAGGGAAACATTCACCAAAGTAAACACGACTAACAGCAAGAGCACCGTCGCCTCCGCCAGCGGCTTCACCCCGCCACTCAGGATGAGCAGCGTGACGATGATGAAAAGCACCAGAATCGCCAGTTGCGGCGTATGCCTCTTCGGATGGATTTTCGCCAGCGCCACGGGCAACAACCCCTGGCAACTCATGCCGTAAAGCAGCCGCGAACCCATCAGATAGTTCAGCAGCGCCGTGTTCCCGATCGCGAAAATGGTGATGCCGAGGAAAACCCGATCAATCCCGCCAAACCACGGAGCCGCCCGGTGCGCCACTTCCATCAGCGGCGTCTTGCTGGCGGCGAGCTCCCGCCACGGCACCACGGAAACCGACGTGATCGCCACCGCCATATAAATCAACGTGGCCAGAATCATCGCGCCGATCAGGCCGAACGGAATGTCCCGTTTTGGATTTTTGACCTCCTCGCTCACGTTGAGAATGTCCTCGAAACCGATGAAGGAAAAAAACATCAACACCGCCCCTTGCAGCACAAGGGCCAGCGTGATGCCGGAACCCATCCCGCCCCCGGCGACGGTATCCGCGGGCGTTTCCAAATAATTCACCCCGCCCCAGAACCGCAGCCCGACCGCGATGATGAAAAGCAACCCCGAAGCCTCCACCACCGTGCAGATGATATTCACCCACATGCTTTCCCGAATGCCGCGGAAAATCACAACACCTACCAGAAAGACCAACCCGATCGCCACCAACTTGATCGGCAGCGCCATGCCCACCGCTTTTTCCAGATTTTCCGCAATCGCCTGCGCCCCCGTCGCCATGCTCGTCAACCCGCTCATCATCACCGCGATGCCCACCACATAACTCAGCGCCGGCAAACGCAGCGCCCGGTGCGTGACATAAGCCGCGCCCCCCGCCTTCGCGTAACGCCCGCCGACACAGGCATACGAAAGCCCGGTCAGCAGCGCGGCGACCATCGCCGCCAGAAACGCCAGCCACATCGCATTGCCCATCGACTCCGCCGCCCGCCCGATCAACGCGTAAATCCCGGCACCGAGCATGGAACCGAGACCGTAAAACAAAATCTGCCAGCGCCCCAAAGTGGGAAGCAGGCCTGGAGGCGGAGTTGGGGAGGATGACATTGGGCGAGTCTGAGGCTTAACACCGCATGTTGAAAAGAAGAAACCCCAATCGATCGCCCAGATCAAAGCCAAGCGGCACGCCGATTGGGATTCGCTGCATGCCTCGCTTACCCCCAAGATTGCGGCTCCACAGACGACTCTTCCATCCAAGTCCATCAGCGCGGAGGCGGACAAGGTTTTACAATATCTTGAAAAATCCGTGAACAACCGCCCGAAGAAGAAAATCACTCTGGTCCGGCAGGCAAAAAGTCTCGCAGGCAAGGAGGCCACCGACGCCATGGCGGAAAAACTGGTCGAAGAACTTCGCCACGCCAAGTTCATCTCCATCGACGAAAAAGGTGCAGTCACCTACAAGATCTGAGCCAGGGAATCGAGGACAATCCTCAAATCATCAGGCGTTTCAGTGGATTTCCGAAATCTCCGGGATGTTTCGCACCACAGATTCATCGCCAAGTTTCCTGAAATTTGCGGTTTGCAAGACGGCCTCCACCCATTTCAATCCGCGCCCGTCCCATGAGCCATCCTACCTTCCGCATTGCCATCGGAGCCGACCACGGCGCCGTCGATCTGAAAAACGCCGTTGTCGCGCACCTGAAGAAGGTCGGCCATGAGGTCCTCGACTTCGGCACGCACTCCAGCGCCTCCGTCGATTACGCCGATTACGCGAATCTCGTCGCCCGCAACGTGGCGGACGGCACCTACGATTTCGGCATCCTGGCCTGCACCTCCGGCGTCGGCATGAGCATCGCCGCGAACCGCCACCGCCACGTCCGCGCCGCGGGCGTCCGTTCGGTCGAGGAAGCGATCACCACCCGCGAGCACAACGATTCCAACGTGCTCTGCCTGAGCGGAAAATTCACCGATGAAGCGACCGCCATCGCCATGGCCGACGCGTTTCTCGCCACCGCCTTCACCGGTGGCCGCCACGAATCCCGCGTTTGCAAATCCTCCGGCAGCCGCATCGCCGAGACCGATCCCGCGATTTACGAAGCGATCACCGCCGAGGAACACCGCCAGCGGAACAACATCGAGCTGATCGCCTCTGAAAATTTCGCCTCGCCCGCCGTGATGGAAGCGCAGGGCTCGCTGCTGACGAACAAGTATGCCGAGGGCTACCCCGGCAAGCGCTGGTATGGCGGTTGTGAAAACGTGGACGTCGTCGAGCAGCTCGCGATCGACCGCGCGAAGCAGCTTTTCGGGGCCGAGCACGCCAACGTCCAGCCGCACTCCGGCTCGCAGGCGAACACCGCGGTTTACTTCTCCGTGCTCAAGCCGGGTGACAAGATTTTCACCATGGACCTCGCCCACGGCGGCCACCTCACCCACGGCCACAAGGCGAATTTCTCCGGCCGTTTTTACGATGTCACCCACTACGGAGTCAGCCCGGACGACGAACGCATCGACTACGCGGAACTCGAAAAAACCGCCCGCGAGCTCAAGCCCGCGCTGATCACCGTCGGCGCTTCCGCCTACTCGCGGATCATCGACTTCGAGCGCATGGGCAAGCTCGCCCGGGAAATCGGTGCCTATCTGTTTGTGGACATGGCGCACATCGCCGGCCTCGTCGCCGCCTGCCTCCACCCGAGCCCGGTGCCGCACGC
>CAYXZE010000181.1:0-5628 GCA_964469395.1 uncultured Luteolibacter sp. | reverse complement strand
AATCCTCGCGATCGAGAACGACCCGCACTTCAACGGCGGCGATTATTACGAGGGAGCCGCACCGCTCTACGGCCTCGTCCTCGCCCGCATGATTTCCCACAAAACCTTCGTCCACCTCGACTCCATCGAGCGGCGAGCGCGACAGGACGTCGTGCAGCCGGACGACGTGCTCGCCTGGTATCGCGTGCGCGACCAGTTCCAAAGCTACATGCTCCATCAGGGAAAAAAATTCGTGAAACGCTTCGACGCGAACACCTACCTGCGCATCATCGACATGTGGTCGCGCTATGACGGAACGCACGAGGGCGACGCGGAAACGGCCGCGGACTTGTTCGAGCGCGCGCGCCTGGCCGGCCAGCGCTGGCTGGTTTTCTCCATCGATTCCGACTTCTGTTTCTATCCCGAAGAGCAGGCGGAGCTGGTGAAACACCTGGAGGAAGCCAAGGTCGAGGTCATGCACATCATCGTGCATTCCGACAAGGGCCACGACTCATTCCTGCTGGAACCGGACCTTTACACCCCGCACATTTCGTGGGTGCTGGGGAAATAAAATCAATCGTCCCCTTCGGCCATCACTCCGGCTTGATCCGCCAGATTTTTCAGCGGGCCTTCCGGCAGCGCGGCGCGCCAGGCGAGGAAACCGGCGGCATCCTTCAGCATGAAATTGCGCGCCATTTCCGAAATCGCCTCCGGTGACAGCACGCTCGATTTCTGGGTGGCGGCCCATTTGACAGCTTCGGCAGGACCACTTCGGGACCACGCTGCGGCCAATGCGCTCGCCGCAGCATCCCGCTCCGCACCGGCACCGAGTTTTTCCAACCAGGCGATGCCCGCTTCCGGCGACTGTTGGGCGAAAATGATGGCGAGCTCCCGCGCGGCCACGGCCCGTTCATTTCCGGCAGGGAGATTGGCCAGCAGCCATTGAGAACTCGCGTCCAAATCCATCGTCGCCCAGTTGGCGAGCGTGTTGGCGAATTGGTCGGGATCATTGTGAATCCGGCTTGAGGCCAGGCTGGCCGCGACCGCTCCTTCCGGATCGCTCTTCGCCCAACCGGCCAGGGAGGCGCGGCGCAAGGTGGGACTCAAATCCCCGACTCCGGCATTCGACCCGAGAAATTCCAGCGCGGCGGCGGGTTCGTCGATCGCCCATGTGAAAAAAAGATTCTCCACCGCGCCGTCCCGTTCCTGTGTGGAAGGAAGCGCGAGAAACCATGCCGCAGCCGCGCGCCCGTCCTGCAAAGCCCAGTTTTCAGCGATGGCGATGAGCGCGTTGTTCAAATCTGAATTCGTCAGATTTTCCATCGCCCACACCGCTGCCCCTTGCGCGTCGATTTCGGAAAACTGGCCCAACGCCATCCGGATCACTTCATCCCGGCGATCGCTCGGCGGCTGGCCCGCCAGCCAGCTCAAAGCACCCTGAGGATCTTTCTCCACCCAGGCTTCGAGGTTGCTCAAGGCCAGCTTGAAGCGGGCCAGCGGATTTCTCTCCTCATCCAGCCTGGCACGCAGCTCCTTGGGATCCATGGCCGGCAAGCCGCTTCGTTTCACACGCCCGGGAATTTCCCTTGCCGGTCCGGCTGGCGGGCTGACCGCCGGTTTCCCCTTGCCGAGAAAATAGCCGCCCGCGCCGGAAATGATGGCTAGGGCAAGAGCTCCGACAATTCCGGCGGCGAACTTCATGAATCAAAGATAGGTTTTGCGGGGAAAACTCAGCGCATCCCTGAATTTCCAACCCTTGCGGGTAAACTCCCACAAACTCAGCTCCGGGAACCGGCGGCGATCCAGCAGAACGGCAAAACCTTTCGGCGAACGGTCCCGGTAAGTGCCGCCACCTCGCAATGGCTTCATCCCCTTGGTCATCAGGACAACTCCGCTGGTGGCGCCGTAATAAGGCATCGCCCACAATTCGAAACTCAGATCACCGGAGCGTTTGGACGAGCGGTTCGTGATATAGTCCATCCCGATCTCCGCCTTGCGGTAGTAGCCCGCGCCCAAGTAGGGTTTCCGCCCGCTTTGCTTCAATCCCGGCTCGCGATGAAAAACCTGTCGGCGGGCAAGGGAATAAAACCCGTAGCCGTCCAGAGTGACGTTGGCGGCTTTCACTTCCGGAAGCGCGGAAGCGGCGAACAGGGAGATGGCGGCGAGTTTGTGAAGAATCGTTTTCATGGATTGCTTGGAGTGTTGGTATGGACGGAATCCGCATTCAAATATTCAGGGTGAAATCAATAGTCCGCCACCGGACTGCCGGCTTGCGGAGTTTCGATTTCGGGAACTTCTCCGGCCAGCTTGGCCAGCGAGTCACAGGTGGTCTGCCATTTCTTGTCCGACCAGAGAAGCGGGCCATGCAGCTTCCGGCGGAATCGCTCCACCCGCTCGCGCGCCTCTTCGGTCATCCAGTGCGGCAGCGCGGCGATCTCGGTGGCGGCGATTTCCGCGGTGTCCGTGCGATGACAAATCAGCGCCAGATCATTTCCAGCTTCGATCGCGAGCTTCACATCCTGGCCGCGACCGTAGCGGCTGGTGATCGCGCCCATGTCGAGATCGTCGGTTAAAACGAGATGGCGATCAAACCCGAGCTGGTCGCGCAGGAAGCGGCGGATGATCCGGGGCGAGAGCGAGGCGGGGAAATCCGGGTCGATGTTCGGAAACTCCACGTGCGCGAGCATGATCGCGTCCAGCTCCGGCATCAGCGCGGTGTAGGGAATCATATCCTCGCGCAGCAACTCCTCCAGCGTGCCCGGGGACGAGGGCAGGTCGTGGTGCGGATCGGACTGGGCGCGGCCACAGGCGGGGAAATGTTTCCCGCAGCTCGCGATGGAGCGTTTTCTCAGCCAGCGGTTCCATTGTCCGGCGTAGTCGATCACGCGCTGCGGATCACGCCCCCAGCAGCGACCGCGCAGGGCGTTCTGGGTTTCCGGGAAATGATCGAGATCGAGAACCGGCGCGAAGTTCAGGTTGAACCCTAACAAGCGCAACAAATCGCCGGTAAAGGCACCCGCCTCCGCGATTTTCACCATGTCCCCCTTCGCCGCCAAAGCCGGGGCCGATGGTGCCGCCGGGGCGATTTCCTTCGTCCGCGTCACGCGCCCGCCTTCCTGGTCGATCGCGATGATCGGCGTCTCCGAGGACAAATCACGGAGATCATCAGTGAGCTTCCGCGTCTGGCGGGCGGAGATGATGTTTCTCGTAAACAGAATGTAGCCCGCCGGTTGCAGCTTGCGGAAAAGCGCCGCCTCGCCCGGCGTGAGATCCGGCCCGGCGATCCCTAACACGAGTAATGATCCGTCCATCATGGTTTGTTAGGATTTCACTTTGATGCGGGCGGGGACGTCCTTGATCGGGATGCCAGCCTTGGTGAGCGAGTCCCAGACCTTCAAAAGGCGTTCGAGCGGGATGTTCCGGTCCGCTTCGAGCTCCAGTTTGCGACCGGGGTTTTGTTTCTGATAGGCCGCGAGGTAGTCTTCCAACAAACCTTCCGGCACCGCGAGGGAATCCAGGGTGACATTTCCCAGCGCATCCAGAGCGATCGTCGAGCGCACGTCCGCCACCGTGTCCGACGGGATTTCCCGCACGGTCGGCAGCTCGATGCGCAACACGTCTCGCGGTTTCTTGAAAACGGTGGATACGATGAAGAAGACGAGCAGCACGAACAGGATGTCGATCATCGGAATGACCGCGATCTGGCTGCGAGTGGTTTTGGGCCGGTGAAAGCGCATGGCGGATCAGACGTGCGGGTTGGGTTTCTCGCAAACGGACGCGAGGTCCGCCAGCAGGGTTTCCAGGCGGGCGGTCAGCGTCTCGATCCGGCGGATGAAATAGCCGTGGGCGATCACGCACGGCACCGCGATGGTGAGGCCGAAAATCGTGGTGGTGAGCGCTTCGGAAATGCCGCGGGCGATGGCGAGGTGGTCGGAGTTGTTGCCGAGTCCCTGGAAAATCAGGACGAGCCCCGAGGCGGTGCCGATCAGCCCTAACAGCGGAGCAATGGTGATGACCGTATCGAGCACGCCGATGCCCGCGTGAAGGTGGACCGTTTCCTCGCGGGCGGCGGATTCCACCGCGCGGGTGATTTCCCCATGGGATTTCCCGCGATGCTTGAGGACCACGGAGGAAAGGCGGGCGAGCGCGCTTTCTCCTCGCGCGAGCGCGGCGGGAACAGGGTCCGATGGATCCGTCAAACGCGCCAATTCACGGGCAAGGGCCGGTGGAATCACCCGGTTCCCGGAAAGCGCCAGCGCCTTGTAGAGGATGGCCATCGTGCCCGCGATCGAGGCGAGGCCGAGCGGGATCATGAAGATGCCGCCTTTCTGGAAATAGTCCCAGGCGGCGGAGAAACCGCTGGTTTCGCTGACCGCGAGGAGATTGGTGGAAATGTCGATCATGAGGTTTGTTAGAAATAGAAGTTGAAGACGAGTTCGAGAGGTTCCTTGGCGAATTCTTGTTTGAGGGCGGCCGGCATCGCGGGGATTTTCGCGTCGCGAATGGAATTGAGCGTGAAGCCTTTTTGGACCTCGCCCGTTTCCATCTCGCCGACGAACTGGACGGTGCGGACCTTGCCGCTGCTTTCAACGTAAAACCGCACGGTGAGGAATCCGGGCGTGATGAAGTCCCGGTGGCGCACGCAATTCCGCTGCCACTCCTGCTCCACCGCGCGACTGATGACGGCCTGGTAGCGGCCGAGCGGCGAATCCACCACATTCAGCGCACTACGCCCGGAGCGGGAAATCGAGCCGACGATGGCGGTCTTGCGCTGATTGCCTTTGAAAGCGGAATCGTTCGCCGCTTGAGTCTTCGCGGGCTTCGGCAATTCGGCAGGTTTCGCTTGTGCCGTCCCGTCCGCCGGGCGCTTCGCCGGGGTGGGCTTGAGATCCGCGGATTTCTCAAGAGACCGGGGAACCGCCACATCCACCGGCGTCGGGCCATTCAGGAGTTTTTCAGGAGGAGCCGGCGTGGATTGGGTGGCATCCTTGCCCGGGATCTCCACTTTTTCGCCACGGGTGGAATTTTCGGCCACCGCCGGATCCGGAACCGTCGTTGCCGCGGGCACTGCCGGGGATGCGTCCTGCGGCTTCGGAGTCCCCGCGCCGTCCAGCTTGCCATCCTGATACTCACTCTCCGTCGTTTCTAAATCATCGGCGCTTTTTGGCGCGATCCCGGCTTGGGATGGCAGGTCCGGAGCCAGGGGATCGGGGCGGCGATCGCTGGTCGCCCGCGTGTTCCTTTCCCCGATGAATGAGGCGGCGTCCGGAGCCGGCGCGACCTGATCGTCACTGGTTCTGGCGAAACGGGGTTTCGTCGATGCCGTGGCTGCGGAACCCGCCTCCACCGCGGCGGCGGCCGCTTCAGGAAAAATCGTAATCGTTGTCTCCTCGGCGGCACGCGGAGCCAACACGACCGGTTGGGATTTCCGTAAAATCTCATTTTTCAACACCGCGAAGCCGAAGATGACCACCGCCCCCACATTCACCAACAACGCCAGCCCGAGCGCGATTGCCCACAGGCGACCGTCTCCCTGACGTGCGGTTGATGCGGATGAAGTCATGCGAACGCCGCCACCCTTGCCGGGAAAGCCCCTCAGTGCAACCCGGGAAAATCCCGGCGCGGCGACCCTTGCCGGACGCGGCACCT
>CAYXZE010000180.1:0-5632 GCA_964469395.1 uncultured Luteolibacter sp. | reverse complement strand
ACCGGTTTCGAAGTCGAATTCTGAAAATTTCCCAGCCACCGAGCCTTACGCATGCAGCCACCCTACCACCGAAGCTCCCGATGCCAAGGGGATTCTAATAATTTATCTGTCACCTTGTAAGAGGTGATCGAAATCGCTTGGCAGGGTGGGGGATATCGGCCAAATCCAACGGAGCATGCATCAGTCATCATCCCTTTTCCCGGCTCCCGCCACGGCACGTAAAACGGTTGTCGAGGAGAAGGTTTATGGAGTCATGCCGGACGGCCGGGAAGTGAGGATTTTTACGCTCGTCAATCAGCACGGCCTCAGGGCCAGGGTCACGGAATACGGCGCCATTCTGGTGTCGGTGGAAACGCCGGACCGTTGCGGAAACATCGCCGATATCACGCACGGCTTCGACTCTCTGGAAGGTTGGTTTGGCAACGATCCTTATTTCGGCGCGACGATCGGCCGCTTTGGCAACCGCATCAAGGACGGCAGGTTTTCGCTCGAAGGCAAGGATTACACGCTGGCGACGAACAACGCGCCCGGTGGAATTCCCTGCGCCCTTCATGGTGGCTTGAAGGGCTTCGACAAGGTGCTTTGGTCCGGGAGGATTACCGCGGACAATGGCGTTGAGTTTTCCTACACCGCACAAGACGGTGAGGAAGGTTTTCCGGGAAATCTAACGGTCAAGGTTGTCTATACCCTGACCCATGCCGGCGAACTCAAGTGGGAGGTTGCCGCGACCACCGACGCGCCAACCCTCATCAACGTGGTTCATCACTCTTACTGGAATCTTTCCGGAGATCCCGCGACGGCGATCACCGATCACGTCCTGACACTCCATGCGGACCACTATCTGCCGACCGATGCCGGGCTCATCCCGACCGGTGAGATCGCGTCAGTGGCCGGGACTCCCATGGATTTCACCAGGCCGGCTGTCATTGGCGGGCGGATCGAGGATGATTTTGAAGCGCTGAAACTCGCCAACGGCTACGATCATGCGTGGGTGTTGGGAAATGCCGGAGGCCTGCGCCTGGCCGCCCGGGTGATGGATCCCAAGACCGGCCGGGTGATGGAGGTCTCCACGAACCAGCCGGCCGTCCAGTTCTACGCCGCCAATTTTCTCGATGGGAAAACCATCGGCAAAGGCGGTGTGGCCTATGCGAAACGCTCGGCGTTCTGCTTGGAAACGGAAGGGTTTCCGGACGCGCCCAACCAGCCGGGTTTCCCATCCGCGGTGCTTCGTCCGGGTGAGATCTATCAGCACATGATGGTCCATCAATTCTCGGTCGTCTGATCCTTGCTTTTATCTTCATGAAAATCTCCCTCTACACCGGCGGCTTCGTCCAAACGAACGGCTATCTTGTTGAAACTCCCGATGGAAATCTTCTCATCGACGCGCCGGATGGCATCGCCGACTGGATCGCCCGGCGCGGCGTCCGCGTGGATGACGTGCTGCTCACGCACCAGCACTACGATCACGTGACGGATGCCGCGGCGCTCAGGGCGCAGGGCGCGCGTCTCCATGCCTTTGAGGATTATTCGCCGGAATTGACGCTGGAAACGACGATCCGCTCGTGGGGCATGCCGGTGGTGGTGAAGTCCTATCAGATCGACCGCCGTTTCGTCATGACCGAGCCGCTGCGCATCGCCGGATTGGAAATTTCACTCGCCCACGTCCCCGGGCATTCGCTCGACAGCGTGACCTTCCATCTGGTGGATCACGGAGTGGTGTTCTCGGGGGATACCCTGTTTGCCGGTTCGATTGGCAGGCCGGATCTGCCGGGCGGCAATGAGCGGCAATTGTTGGCAGGCATCGCCCGCCATCTCATGACCTTGCCGCCGGAAACCAGGATTTTCCCCGGCCATGGTCCGTCCACGACGGTTGGTGAGGAGGCGGTGGAAAATCCTTACCTGGGCTGATCCGTTGTTTCTTCCGTGATGAGTTGCTGGGATTGGGCTGCTGGCGAATTCCCCAGCCCGGGAATCACGCGGCGGACCAGTTTCGCCAATCCGGATTCGGAGGCCGCCAGTTCCGCCTCACCCTGGCGCAGGGCCTTTTCCCAGGCCGGGGCGAAGCCCGGAGCCTGCTCGCGCATCGTGCGGATCGCGATTTCCTGAACCTGTAAAAGCCGTTGCTCGGCACGCCCGGGTTTCTGTTGGAGCGCGGCGTTGTTCACGCGCAGGATTTCGTTCTGTTTGCGCAGCGATTCCAGCTCGGTGTGCAGCGATTCGTTGCCGCTGGCATTGATTTTGAGCTGGGTGTTGAGGTGGTTCTGGAGGTTTTTCATTTCACCTTCCACCCGTTTCAAGTCGCGGGCCACGTTGCGGCGCGCGGTGAATCCGGATTTCCAGATGAAGGCGGCGATCAGGAGTCCGAGAAGGAGGCCCCAGGTGAAGGGGTGTTTGAGTGTTTCGAGAAATGGCTCCATGTGGATTGAAAGTTGAATGATCGCCCGGGACAGGAAAGAACAGGTCCATCAGGTCGTCAAGGGCCGCCGAACCACCGGCACTTTTTGCAAGTGCCACACAAGTGCCGCTTGCATGAGTGAATCCTTGCGCTTTCATAGGGCAGGTGGCGCTCCGCCACTGGACAGACCTTTTTGAAAATATGCCGAAAGTCCGCCTTGCTGGAACCGTTCGCGGTGAAAAAGACCCCAATCGCGAAGTCCGCGCCCGTCTTCTATACTGCCTCTTCAGCAAAGGCTGGGACATCTACAACTCTAACGGAGACCAGCGGATTTCCCTTTCGAACATCGAGCGCAAGATCATCGAGTCCGACGCCTTCGTGTTCACGCCCGGAGCCACGCTGGAGGATTTGTTCAAGGCGGTTTCCATTTTCGTGGGCTATCAGACATTGGACGTGAATCTCGCAGGGAAAGCCACCATCCTGCTCAATACGGACGGCTCGTGGGACCGGCTGTTCGCGCTGCTCGCCCATTTGCAGAACCTCGGCACCGTCAAGCAGGATCACCGGGACTATCTGTTACTCGCCGGATCGCCGGAAGAGGTGTTGGCGCGTCTGGAAACCACCCGCCGCGAGGGCGTTCCGCGCGTGGTCCGCGAGAAAATCGGCGGCAGCACCGTGGGTTCGTTCGATGTCCCGCCGCCCCTCGATCTCGAGGGCAGTGTCTGCGTTTTCTGCTCCGCCTCCATCGAGGATCCGGCGTATCTGCGCGACGGCTATGAGTTTGGAAAACAACTGGCGGAAAATCGTTTCGGCTGTGTATCCGGTGCGGGCAGATCGGGGATCATGGGGGAGGTCGTCCGCGGCTCGGTCGATGCCGGTGGCTGGACCGGCGGCTCGAATGTCCCGCACATCATCGAGCTCGAAGGGCTGCCAGTCGGACTTTCCAGCTTCTGGCTCAGGCCGGACATCTACACCCGGATGGAAGTCATGATCCAGAACTCCGACGCCTTCGTGATTTTTCCCGGCGGCTCGGGAACAGTGCAGGAAATGATCGCGCTCATGATTTTCAAACACCAGGGCCACCCGTCGATGACCGGCAAGCCGGTGATTGTCTTCAACCGCAAGGATGCCGCCGGCCGCTCTTTCTGGACGCCGCTCATCACCTTGCTCGAGACCTGGTGCCATGACGGAGAGTTCATGGTGATCGACGAATTCGACGAGTTGATCCCGGCCTTGCGGAAACTCGTCGTCCCGGCGAAAACCGCGGTGGCGTAAGAATCGACGGTCCCCGGCGGTGCTGCTTGCCAGATGGTGGAATCATTCGTTAGCTCTCACATCGTGAATGTCGGAATCCTAGTAAATCCCCACAAGACAGGCTCGCTTCCCACGCTTCACGCCCTGCGGACGGCGCTGAAATCCCGCGACTGCAAGGTCCTGCTGGACGAGGACACCGCCCTTCTCGCCGGGGAAAGCGGCGGCATCCCCGCTGTGGAATTCTCGCGGCACGTCGATCTCGCGGCCGTGCTCGGCGGAGACGGCACCATGCTCCACGCGCTTTCCAAACTGGGGGATTTTGAAAAACCTGTCGCCGGCATCAACATCGGCACGCTCGGGTTTCTCACCAGTTGCACCGATGCGGAGCTCGATTTTTTCGCCGCGGCCATCGCGGAAAATCGTTTCACCACCAGCGTCCGCACGCTGCTGGAAGCCACCGTTCACCGTCCGGGAAAGCCTTCGGAAGCCTTCACCGCCTTGAATGAAATCACGCTCGCCCGTGGCGATACCGGCCGCCTGATTTCCCTGCGGGCGACCGTCAACGGCGAGCTGCTCAACGACTACCGCGCGGACGGCCTGATCGTCGCCACGCCCACCGGCTCCACCGCATACTCGCTTTCCGCCGGCGGTCCGCTCATTGATCCGGGGGCCGCCGTGTTCGTCATCACGCCCATCTGCCCCCACAGTCTCAGCCAGCGGTCGCTCGTTCTATCAGACGACTCCGCCGTCGAGCTTTCAGCCAGAATGCAGGACGGCGGACCGATGATTTTCACCGTCGATGGCCGTGACAGCATCCACATCGAGCCCGGTGACCGGATCGAGGTGAAAAAGGCATTCAGCTCCTTTCATTTGCTCCGTCTCGAAGGCCGCTCGTTTTACGACGCGCTGCGTCAGAAACTCCACTGGCAGGGAGTGTAGCGGCGATTCACCGGTCGCCGCGCCACGCTTCGATTTCCGCCAGCTTCGCGATGAGCCTCTGCCGCAGCGGCGTCGCTAACAAAGCCAGCCGCCGCTGTTCGGTTTCATAAATCCTGCGGCCTTCCGCCGTCTCGATGCGGATCGGCTCCCGGCCCCACGCGGCCAGATCGTAAGGACTCGCCCGCATGTCCAGATCCCGCAGTTCAAGAGCCAGCTCGAAGCAATCCAGCAGCAATTCCGAGCCGATCCACGGCATCGACTTCGCCGCCCATTTATAGAGATCCATGTTCGCGTGCACGCAGCCCGGCTGCTCCAGCGAGATCCGGCTGTCCAGAGTCGGTTGCAGGCGGTTCATCGGTCGCGCCTCCGCCGCAAAAAACCGGAATGCGTCGTGGTGCGAGCAGCAGATCGCCCGCGACTCCACCAGCGTGTCGATTTCCGCCTGCGGCAGTCGCAACGGCGTGGTCTTCTCATGCCGCACCTCCTTGCCCCGGTAAACCATCGCCCACTCATGCAGCCCGTGGCAGGCGAAGTTCGGCACCCGGTCCCGCGTCGCCGCTAGCAGCCCGGCAATCCATTCCAGCCGGTCTCGTTCCTTCCCGCTCAAGCGCGCCGGATCCGCGAAGATGGAACCATCCGCCCGCGAATAAAGGCGTTCCGAAAAACCCGGCGGCAGGGCGGGGGATTCAGCGGTTTCCGCCCACTCCAGCGCCACGCCCACTCCCGGCTGCCACCGGTCTAACAACGATAGCGGGTAAGGATAATATTGGAACAGGAAGTCCTCCACCGGATGAGGCTGGCCATGATCCCGCCGCCGTCTCGCCGCCAGGGTGTGCCGCTCCGCCCGCGCCCGGTGCCGTGCCGCACGGGCCTCCCAGTCGGCAGTGGCAAGCAGGGTCATGGGCGGGCTGGAAATCATCTCGCCGCGAGAAGAGCATGAACTTCAAACAAAGGCAAAATTTCCCTTGCACATCCGCCCCGCCGCCCCTAATCATCCCGCGTTTGAACCATGCGCCTTGCGGCGCGGGGCGGCATGATTAGGGG
>CAYXZE010000179.1:0-5675 GCA_964469395.1 uncultured Luteolibacter sp. | reverse complement strand
AATAATCGCCGCCGTTGAAGTGCGGGTCGTTCTCGATCGCGAGGATTTGCTCGAAAAGGATCAGGCGGTTGAGGACCGTGGTTTTGAATCCCGACGCGATGACGATGACGTTTTTCACCCGCTCGGCGAAGCGGGTGGCGAAGGTGGTGGCGATCAGGCCGCCGACCGACGGGCCGACGACGGCGTGGAGGGCCTCGATGCCGAGGCTGTCTAGCAGGCGTTTGAAGACCTCCACTTGGTCCGCAGCGGACACGGCGGGGAAGGACGCGCCCCAGGGCCTGCCGGTTTCCGGGTTGATGGAGGCGGGGCCGGTGCTGCCGTAGCAGCCGCCGAGGTAGTTGGCGCAGATGATGAAATGTTTGTCGGTGTCGAGTGCCTTGCCCGGTCCGATCATCGACTCCCACCAGCCGTCGTGCATTTCCGGCTGCCACAGGTCGCCGACGCCGTCGATGGCGGAGTTGTGGCCCATCGCGTGGTGCGAGCCGGAAAGCGCGTGGAAGAGGAAAATCGCGTTGGAGCGCTCCGCATTGAGCGTGCCCCAGGTCTCGTAAGCGAGGGTGATGCCCGGCAGCAGGCCGCCGTCGCGCAGCCGCACCGGTTCGGCGGGGCTGCCGGTTTGGAAAAATCTGGTGCAAGTCTCGGCGGGCATGCGCGGAGCCTAGGCAGCGTCATCTCTTCTGTGCAAGGGCGGGAAAGGTGATAAAGGGGGAGAAAAAACTTGTGGTTTGTGCCATTTGGCGTATTTTTTTTGCCGTATGACAGATCCCGATTTATCAGAGCTCCCGGAAGACGATCACGGGAAATACAGCGCCCGTGTGGAATCTCCGGTGGCGGTTTACCGGGCCACTCCGATGCCGGTGGTGGTGGAGGTGATCGACCATTGGCTGACGGTGCTGCAACAACTTGGAGTGAAGACAACCGCCAAAGCGGGCGGGACACTCGGCTTGGTGCGGGATGCGCTGCGGCAAGGCGTGCCGCGCGGGGCTTTCGAGCGCATCCGGGGGGATCTCGGAGTGTCCACGGAGGAGCTTGCGGAGGTTTTGGGGATTCCCACGCGCACTCTGGCGCGGCGGACGGAACGTTTCAAACCGGATGAATCCGAGCGTTTGCTGAGGGTGGGATCCGCCGTCCAAAAGGCGGTGGAGGTGCTGGAGGATCGGCAATCCGCGCGGCGCTGGATGACCCAGCCGAAGCGGGCGCTTGAAGGTCTGACTCCGTTGCGTTGCTGCGACACGGAAATCGGGGCGCGGGAAGTGGAGGCTTTGTTAGGCCGGATCGAACACGGCGTTTTCTCATGATTCCGGCGTTCCGGCTTTGCAAGACGAAGTTCATGGCATCCGCCTTCAGTGGTGAGGGTGCCCGGCTGCATGGCGGGCGCTGGAATTCTCCCGGGCTGGCGGTGGTTTACACGTCTTCGTCGCTTTCGCTGGCGACTTTGGAGGTGTTGGTTCACCTGGAGGATCCGGAGGCATTCGCCCGTTTGTTTTCCTGGGTTTTCCTGGAGTTTCCCGAGGATGCGGTGGAGCGGGTTGATCCGGCGAGGTTGGCGGACGGCTGGCGCGCGGATGGCGCGAACTCCGCCTCGCGGGCGGTCGGTGATGCCTGGTTGCGTTCGATGAGGACTCCCGTGCTGGCGGTGCCGTCCGTGGTCACGCCCGGCGAGTGGAACTATCTTCTCAATCCGGCACACTGGCGGTTTGCTGAGGTCCGCATCGGGGAAACCCGGCGGTTTCGCCCGGATCCGCGGTTGTTTGCATGAGTTTTTTGGCATGGGGGCGGGCGAGGCTCCCGGGAGCGATCAAAGGATTGTTGGGAAGTTACCGCCAAAGCGGGCTTGCCCGGCCGGGTGGAAAATGCGCTGCTAGGAGGCATGGGGAAAGCCAACTACATTCCAAAGACCTGGGACTTGCCGGAAGCCATTTTCAAACGGCTCGGCGAAACGGTGGGCAAGCAAAGGCTGATGGCCGAGGATGGGCATCTGTTATTGCTTCTCCACCAGGTGCCGCAGGTGAAGGATGACGAGGTCCGCACGGCGGTGGTGGTCTGGCGCAATCCGGCGGGTGAATGGAAGAGCTCGCCCATCGGTGGCGGACTCACCGGTTTGGAAGCGCATCTCGCGTCGTATCGCACGGTCATTCACGAACTGGATGAAATGGTGGAGGTGGCCAAATCCGCCCGGCAGTATTTCGATGTGATGCGCCGCGTGCATCCCTTGCACCGATCCACCCGCAACATGTTCGAGGTCCTGCAAGCCGCCCGCCAGGCGTTGCCGGATGACGCGCGCGTCATCAATCTGCGCGATCAGGCGGCGGATCTGGAGCGGGCTGTGGAACTGCTCGCCGCCGATGCCAGGTCCGGGATGGATTTCACCATCGCCGAGGCGGGAAGTCAGCAGGCGATTTCCGCCGAGGCGGCCAATCAGGAAGCTCGCCGGCTCAACCGTCTGGCGTCGTTCTTTTTGCCGTTGGCCACCCTAGTCGCGGTGTTCGGCATGAATCCGCCCGCGCAGGTCTATCAGGACGGCGGGTTTTGGGGCGTGCTGGCGGCGGGGCTGCTGCTGGGTTTCATCGTGCAATCCGTGGTCGCCTTGAAGCCCGGCAGGCGCGATTGAGGCCGCGCGTTTCTCTGCCGATTTTCACAGGCAGTTCCTAACGGAAATCAACGATCCGGTTTTTCGGCGGCCCGGAGCGCGGCTTCCAGCGCTTTCACCCGCTCGACGAGTTTCGGCAGGCGGCGGACATGGGCTTGCAGCTTCATTTCCTCGCGCATGGGGAGGGCGGGCTTGCCGCCGTAAACCTGGCCGCCCGGGATGTTCGTGGTGACTCCGGTGCGGGCGCTCAATACCGCCTTGGCACCGATGGTGACGTGCCCGCCAATGCCGACCTGGCCGGCTGACGTGACGTAGTCGCCGAGATGGCTGCTGCCGGAAATGCCGGTTTGGGCGACGACCAGGCAGTGTTTGCCGATTACCACGTTGTGGCCGATCTGGACGAGGTTGTCGATCTTGCTGCCCTCGCCAATGATCGTTTTGCCGAAGCGGGCGCGGTCGATGGTGGTGTTCGCGCCGATTTCCACATCGTCGCCGATTTCCACAATGCCGACTTGGTCGATCTTGACGTGGCGACCCCCGGCCAGTTCGTAGCCGTAGCCATCGGAACCAATTACGGCTCCGGGCTGGAGAATGACGCGGTCGCCGAGCACGCAGCGCTCGCGGACGGTGACATTGGCGAGGATGCGGCAGTCTTTGCCGATGACGGCATCGTCGAAAATCACGCAGTTCGGGCCGATGTCCGAGCCGTCGCCGATGGTGACGCCTTCCATGACGACCGCACCGGCCTGGATCCGGACTTTTGCGGGATCAAGCACGGCGCCGGGATCGACAAACGCCCGCGGATGGATGCCCGGGACGAACTGCCGGGTGGCTGCGGCGAAATGGCGGACGACGACGGCGAAGGCCAGCGAAGGGTTGTCCACCGCGACCAAAGCCGTGCCTTCCGGTCCGTCGGTCACGCCGTGCGGGACGATCACGGCGGCGGCCCGGGTTTGGAGAAACTGGCCGTGATATTTCTCGTTGCCGAGGAAGCTCACGTCATGGGGGCTGGCGGCGTCGAGCGCGGCCATGCCGGTCAAAGGTAAATCGAGCCCGCCCCGGACGATGTTGCCATCGACCCAACGGGCGAGTTCGGAAAGCGTGAGGGCGAAGGCCAACTCGGAAGAGGATTAGTTTTCCTTGCCGCCGGCAGGAGGAGTGGTGAGGTCGGGCACTTCCAGTTTCGGCTCGTCAGCAGTAGGCCGGAAATCGGCGGGAGCGTCCTTGTTCAGGTTCTTGAGGAGGCTGGCGGTGATGTCGGTGGCATCCTTGCTGTAGAGAAGGAAGGGGATCTGCGTGGTGCTCAGGCCGGACTTGTCGAAGACGTAGTCGTAGTTTTCGGTCTTGGCCTTTTCCTCCACCAACTTGCGGATTTCCTCGAGGATGCCCTTCATGCGCTGGAGCATTGTCTCCTGAAGTGCCCGGTTGCGGCGCTCAAGGAATTCGCGGCGTTCGCGGTCGAGGGCGATACCTTCCTGGTTCTGGCTTTGGAAATCCTTGTAAACGGACTGCTTCTTCGAATCGTTAAGGGCGGGGTCTTCGAGCTGTTTCTTGAGCTTGTCGATGCTTTCCTGAAGCTCGCGGAGTTTTGCGAGGCGCTCGTTGTTGTCTTTCTGGATCCGGGCTTTCTCGATGTTGATCTGCTTCTGGGCTTCGTTCGTTTTGTAGTATTGCTTGAACAGCTCCTGCATATCGACGGTTGCGACGCTGAGCTTGCCGTCCTGGGCGGCGGCCATGGTGGCGAACGACGCGGCGAGGGCGACGGTGAGGAAACGGCGGATGAGGGTCATCTGGTGGGTAAGTTGAGGTTCCAAAAACGGATTGCGGCGGGAGCATGAACAAAATTTCCACCCCGTCAACGTTGATCCCGGCTTGGGCCCGTATGGATTTTTTTAACCGCGCCGAGGACGGGATGGATCCGCGTGCCGACCAATCGCGGGGAGCGCCCTGTTTTTTGAATGTCATTTCTTAACTTGCGCCTGTGAGTCGAATGAGGGATGTTGAATGTGCAATAAACCCCCATTGGAACGCCATGAATGAACTCTATGATGCATGGAAACAAGTGGACCGCAACAAGGTCGCCGCCTTGCTGAGCGTGGTTCCCGGGCTCGGCCATTTATACAAACACCACTACCTTGCAGGGTTGGGCATCATGACCGCCGGCAACGTGCTGATGGTGTTCGTCGCCCTGTGGCTCAGTTTCGCCACTCTCGGGCTGTCCCTGATTATGGTTCCCGCTTTGTGGTTCGCGGGCGTGGCGGGTTCCGCATACTGTGCCTCGGACGAGCATGGCATGCACCCGTGGCTCCATGTCTGGAACTACCGGCGCGGCCGGTTGCCGGCACTTGTGAAAAAGGCCTGAGGAGCTGTCTGAAACGCGTTTCACCGACCTCTCACAGGGCGGGCGATTCGGCGATTCGGAGATCGCCATTCCTTGTTTTTCAGGCAGTCTCCAAGCGCAACCCATGACCGCCAGCGCCACCCACAAGCATCTTTTCTATTCGGAAATGGCCAAGCTGCTGGAGGCTGGCTTCGACATTCGCAGGGCGGCGGCGGTGTTGTCCGACACGCAGCTCCCCGCGGCGCAAGTGGCGCTGCTGAAGGATTTGAATCAGGGCCTGGAAGCGGGGCAATCGATCACCGCGTCCTTTGCGAGGGATACGAAATCCATCACCGGGCTGGAACGCCACATCATCGGTGCCGGCGAACGCGGCGGGAAACTGGCGCCCGCGTTCCAGCATCTGGCGGACTACTTCGGCATGCTGGCTTCCACCCGCCGGGAAGCGATGAAAAGCCTGATTTACCCGGTCATCGTGCTTCACATGGGGATTCTCATCGGCAGCATGCCAACGGCTTTGATGAATGGGAAACCCGCCGGAGAAATCCTCGGCGGCTTGTCGGTCACGCTGCTCATCGTTTACGCGGCGGTCTTCGTCATCGTCCTAGGAATCCGCGCGGTGTTGAAGATGGCTCCTGAAAAGCCGGGGATCGACCGTCTCATCAACCACATTCCATGGCTCGGCAAGGCGCGTCGCAATCTGGCGATGGCGCGGTTCTGCAAGGTCTATCACTCGTGCGTGCTGGC
>CAYXZE010000178.1:0-5709 GCA_964469395.1 uncultured Luteolibacter sp. | reverse complement strand
CCAAATACAAATTGGAATACATCTGGCTCGACGGCTACACCCCCGTGCCAAACCTGCGTAGCAAAACCCAGGTCAAGGAATTCGCCTCTTTCCCAACCCTCGAGCAACTCCCGCTGTGGGGTTTCGACGGCAGCTCCACCCAGCAGGCAGAAGGCCGCAGCTCGGACTGCATGCTCAAGCCGGTGGCCGTTTTCCCGGACAGCACCCGCAAAAATGGCGCCCTCGTCATGTGCGAAGTCATGATGCCCGACGGCGTGACCCCTCACCCATCCAACGGCCGCGCCACCATCCTTGACGATCCCGGCGCGTGGTTCGGTTTCGAGCAGGAATATTTCCTCTATCAGGACGGCCGTCCGCTCGGTTTCCCCGTCGATGGCTACCCCGCCCCGCAAGGCGAGTATTACTGCGGCACCGGCTACAAGGCCGTCGGTGACATCGCCCGCCAGATCGTCGAGGAGCACCTCGACCTCTGTTTGGACGCCGGCATCAACCACGAAGGCATCAACGCCGAGGTTGCCAAAGGCCAATGGGAATTCCAAATCTTCGGCAAAGGCTCCAAGCGCGCCGCCGATGAAATCTGGGTCGCCCGCTACATCCTCTCCCGCCTCTGCGAAAAATACGGCATCGACGTGGAATTCCACTGCAAGCCGCTCAAGGGCGACTGGAACGGCTCCGGCATGCACGCCAACTTCTCCACCAGCTACATGCGCGAAAAAGGCGGCAAGGACTACTTCGAAGCCCTCATGGCCGCCTTCGCCGAACATTGCGAGGAGCACATCGCCGTTTACGGCCCGGACAACCACCTTCGCCTGACCGGTCTCCACGAGACCCAGTCGATCGACAAGTTCACCTACGGCCTCGCCGACCGCGGCGCTTCCGTCCGCGTGCCGCACAGCTTCATCCAGAACGACTACAAAGGCTACCTCGAAGACCGCCGTCCGAACTCCCAGGGCGACCCGTATCAGATCGCCTCGCGGATCCTCAAGACCATCTCGCTCGTCCCGACTCCCTGAGCCGGACAGCCTGAGAGCGTTTTATCCAGCCGTCTTCCCGCAAGGGAAGGCGGCGTTTTTGTGGAGGATCACTTGGAGTCCAGAGGCAAAGCCCCCTTGCATTCCGGGTAGCCGGTGCAGCCCCAGAACTGACTGCCCTCGTTCTTGCCTTGGCGGGCGGTTCGCAGCGCCATCACCTTGCCGCAAAGCGGACAGCCCGGAAAATTTTGATCCGTTCGCTCAGACCGATCCATATTCCGTCGCGCGATCCTGGCCGCGGCAAGCTGTTCCGAGTAACCGCCCCCCTCGATGAAATCCTGCTCCAATCCGATGATCTGCTGGTCCAGCAGATAATTCGCCTGGTGGATCAGGCAGAGCATGGCATTTGCGATTACCGCCGGATCTTCGTGATTCAGCCATGCCACATAGAGATCCCGCCGGGCATAGTCTCCGGCGGTGGTGGGGTCTGTCGGATCGGACAGATCCGACGGATCTTTCTTGTGCCAACCCACCGCCCGGATGGCCTTGGCTTCCGGGGAATTTTTATCCCACTGAGGCAGATTGCGGTGGCGCAGATAGTCCTCGAAATCCAGCAGCAACTCCTCCAGACTGGCGCGGGCCACATTGGTCAGATGCAGTTCGGACTTGCTGCTCGTGCCTCCGGCCCGGTTTCCTTCCGCGATATTCTGCCGCCCGCTGCGGGCCGCCTGCACCATCTGGTCATGAGTGCGGCTGCGGGGATTGATGAAGCGGTCACAGAAAGCCACCGTCCCGTCATAGATGAGCGTAGTCACCTGAAAACTCCGCAGGTTCCGATAGCCACCCACCGGACGCAACTTGCGCCGCCGGATGTTTGGAAGATCCGTCCGATCTGACAGATCCGACGGATCATTCACCGATTTCCCAGGCACTGTCATGCCCCTCACTGATTCGACTTATCAAACGCCGCATCGAACGCGATCCGGCTGGTCGGGAAATCCACCGCGCGGACAAACGCCGCGGCTTCCTCCCCGCCGTGCACCCGGTCCATGCGGATGTCCTCCCATTCAACCGAAAGCGGGCCGTTGTAGCCGACGTCGTTGAGCGCGACGATGATGTCCTCGAACTCGATATCTCCGTGACCCAGCGAACGGAAATCCCAGAAACGCCGGGAATCGCCGAAATCCGTGTGACCGCCGAAAACACCAACCGTGCCGTCGCCGTGATTCCACCACACGTCTTTCATGTGAACGTGGAAAATCCGGGAACCGAGCTCGCGGATGAACTTCACGTAATCCACGCCCTGATAGCCGAGGTGGGACGGATCGTAGTTGAAGCCGAAACGCTTGTGATTCCCAACCGCCGCCAGGGCACGCTGCGCGGAGGCGATGTCGAAGGCGATTTCCGTCGGGTGGACTTCGAGCGCGAAGTTCACGTCGAGCTTGTCATAAGCATCGAGAATCGGCAGCCAGCGCTTGGCGAAGTCCTTGAAACCATTTTCATAATAGGCCTGCGAGGTCGGCGGGAAGGCGTAGATCGAGTGCCAGATCGAGGAACCCGTGAAACCATTGACCGCCACGGGAAACTCATCCTTGCCGTCGCGGCCGGGCTTGGCGTTGAAAAACGCGCGGGCGGCCTTGCCGGTGGTAATCATCTTCTTGGCGGCGCGCTTGCGGACGCCTTCCGGATCGCCATCGCCCCACACGTCCGGCGGCAGGATCGCCTTGTGCCGCTCGTCGATGAGGTCGCAGACCGCCTGGCCGACGAGGTGGTTGGAAATGGCATAACAGGTGAGTCCGTGATCGGCGAGCAGCTCCCATTTTTCCTTCACGTAGGATTTGCTGGAAGCGGCGGCGTCCACATCGAAGTGGTCGCCCCAGCAGGCGAGTTCGAGGCCGTCGTAGCCCATTTCATAAGCCAGCGGGGCGAGTTCGGCGAGCGGGAGGTCGGCCCATTGGCCGGTGAAGAGAGTGACGGGACGTGACATGGTGGTGGTGTTTGTGAGTGACGGGAGAATGGAGGAAGAATGGCGGGAATAAAGGAAAAAGGTATCCGCGCCTCCCGGCTCCGTCAGCCGACGGCCACCGGATAGATCGCGCCGTCCGCCGCTTTGAAAAACAACTCCGTGGCACCGCGCTTCACGTAGCCGAGCGCGTGCCGAATCCCGCCGGCGGCCAGCGGCGAAACACTCGTCACCTCGCCCGCCGAGTTTTCCAACGGCCCCGGCGTCACCGGAATGGCGGCGTCGAAAACAAAGCGCGTCAGCAGCCGGTTCACCTTCCCCGCGGACTTGATCCGGGAAATGACCTCCTGGCCGATGTAACACCCCTTTTGATAGGAAATATCCGTTTCCTCCAGCCGCGCTTCCGGCGGCAGCATGCCTTCCACCAGTTCCCTGCCCCATGCGGGAATCCCGTTGGAAACGCGAAGGGCTTCCAGTTCGTCGCCAAAACACAGCCGGGACCCGGATGGCAATTCGAAATCCGGCCCGCAAGGAAACCACCAATCCATGCCGGCGACTCCAAACCGGTTCGATCTGCGGGCAATGACACCGGGCGGAGCATCCTTCACGGGATCGAGCAAATGACACAGTGAGAAATCCCCCGTGCGGTCATCAACCTCAACATCATCGGCGATGAGATAGCGGGTCAGCCGCGCATGAAGATTTTCCGCATGATCGGCCGGAGCCTCGACCCACAGGGAGCCGTCGGCGAACTCCGTTAGAGTAACGCGGAATTGCAATTTCCCCTTCGCGTCGGTCACGCAGGAAGGCAGGGAAATTTCACCGCCCGCCACACGGCGGACATCCTGCGTGATCTGGCCGTTGAGAAACCGGACGGCATCCGGTCCGCGGAACTCCAACAGCACGGGCCGATCTGAAATAACCAGGCGGATCTCGCTCACGCGTTCTGCAGATAGGGTTTCACCACCACGGAATAGTCGGCATCTCCCAGACCGCCCGCGCCCAGCTCCTCCATGCGTTTGGAAACGGCGGCGATCGCTGGCGTCTCCAATCCGGCGGACTCCGCCAGCGCCAGCATGTAACGGCTGTCCTTGCCCATGTTGGAAAGCGAGAAATGCGTCTCGAAATTTCCCGCCGCCATCGTCGGCAATTTCATGCCGCTGAGCACCGACGCGCAGGCGTTTCCGGCCACTGCGGAAATCAAACAATCCGCGGACACGCCGTGATGCGTGGCGATGGCGAGCGATTCCGCCAGTGCCTGCACCGTGCAGGCGGAAACCAAATTAGTCGCCAGCTTCACCACGGTCGCGGCACCGACCCCGCCGCAATACAACTGGCCCCTGCCCGTGACATTCAAATAGCCATCCAGCTCCCTCGCCAGCCCGGCATCACCGCCAATATAATAAAGCAACTGCCCGTTCGCCGAAGCGACCTTGCTGCCGGTGAACGGCGCGTCGAGAAAGCGGCAGCCGCGGGCCTGACAGATTTCCTCCAGCCACCGCGTCGTTTCGAGATCCAAAGTCGCGTGATTCAAAACAACCTGCTCCGGCTTTAATGAATCTTCGACCCGGCCGATCACCGCACGCACGGCGGGAGCGTCTTTCAGATAGATCGAAATGATGGAGGCCCCCTCGACAGCCGCTTCCGGCGCCGCGGTTTCTCCCGGCAAGCCTTTCGGCGTCCGGTTCCAACAAGCCACCCGCCAGCCCGCCTCGGCTAACCGCGCACAGGCGCGGGAACCGATGATGCCGAGCCCGAGCACGGCCACGCGATTTTCTTTGGTAAAACTCATTGTTGCCGTTGCAGTGCGAGTTCCACCAGTTTCGCCGCCTGTTTGCGGATTTCCTTCATCATTTCAGGCGTCGGCACCTTGCCGTCTTCCAGCACCATTTCCGTGCGGAGACCGGCGAGCAGATCGCGCATCGCCAGATAGTTCGGGCGCTCGGAAATCTTCGGCTCCAGACCGGCGACGGACTCGGTATAATAATCCGCGATGTCCTCGCGCATCACCTTGCGGGCGCGCTCCACGCTGAACTGCTTGTCCACCGCCACGGTCGAGACTTCCAGCGCGCGAATCCATCCGCCAAGCGAAATCAAATGGGCCAGATCCGCGTCCTTCAAGCTGACCAACTCCGCCTCCACATCCCGCTGGGTCGCGGTCAGTTCCTTTTTCAACTCCACCACCTGATTTTTCTTGGCCGCATCCAGCAATCCGGCCGCGTGACGGTTGACCCGGTCGCCCGCTCCCAGAGCCTTGCCGTAACGGGTCAAATCCTTCGCCAGATCCTCCACCTTTTCCATCTGCCCGGCCTGCACCACCAGGAAACCGTCGGCGATGAGAAATCCCAGTTCGATCGCCAGATCCGCCCGGTCCGGAGCCATCCGCGCCGGCATTTTACGGGCCAACTCCGCGATCGGCAGCGGCATCAGGAATTCCAGCGTATCAAACAGTTTTGAAATCGACGGCGCGGTGAATTCGTTCACCGCCAGCTCCTCGCGGACATGCGGATCATCCAGCAAATCCTTCGGGACTTCCACCTTGCCGACGGCATTTCCGGCATTTCCTTCCTGTGCCGTCAACGGCAACGACAACGCGACAACGGCCCCTAACAGGCATGAGCAAGTGAATTTCACGACGAAAGTCTGACACCGCGCGCGACGTTCGGCAACCGACAATTCACCGGCACGCCTGCATGCAGCGCCCCCCGTGCCGCCCCCTGCGATTATCACGGGATAATTTCGTTTGACGCCCCTCCCCCGGCTGGCCAGCTTGGA